>NZ_JBHFKW010000009.1:0-124623 GCF_042879395.1 Photorhabdus sp. RM322S | reverse complement strand
AACGTCGCGAAAAGCGGCGGTCCGAAGGGCGAATGGCAGAAGGGCCATTCGTAAACTGCCCTGATTGGCATTGGAATTTTATGTTGTGGTAACGACATAAAGGACAAGAAATTCGGTGGTGCGGTAGTTCAGTTGGTTAGAATACCGGCCTGTCACGCCGGGGGTCGCGGGTTCGAGCCCCGTCCGCACCGCCACTTAATTTCTAGAGAAACCCTGAGAGAAATCTCAGGGTTTTTTCTGTTTAATAAATATTAAAATCAATAATTCCCTCATTATATTTGATAGAATCAGATGGTTTTAATATTACGTTCTGCATTGAAGAGGTTTTTCACGTGATAAAGAAAACCTATGCAATAAGATATGTCGCAGGGCAACCTGTTGAACGTGTCTTTCCGATGTCAACTCATCAGCTTGGACGGTCATTACCTGTAGGTATCCCTTTGATTACTGATACAAATGAGCTTAGGGTTGTTGTATGGAATATTTATAAACAGCAGCGCCCTTCATGGAGAAAGGTTTTGAAGGAGCTTACTAATGAAAGCCAGTTAATTTTATTGCAAGAAGCGCAGACAACTCCTGATTTAGTTGAATTTGCTACTTCAAATTATCTGACAGCTGATCAAGTTCCTGCATTTTTATTGCCTCAACATCCCTCTGGTGTAATGACGCTAGCAACTTCTCATCCTATCTATTGTTGCCCATTGAGAGAGAAAGAGCCTCTTTTACGCTTATCTAAATCAGCTCTCATCACTGTTTATTCTTTACAGGATAATCGCCAGCTGATGGTTATTAATGTACATGCGATAAATTTCAGTTTTGGTGTTGATGTGTATAGCCGTCAGTTGAATAATATTGGTGCTCATGTTCGTTTACATAATGGCCCAGTAATTATGGCTGGTGACTTTAATGCATGGAGTAAGCAACGATTAAATGCTCTTAAGCGTTTTACCGGACATTTACATCTTAAAGAAGTATCTTTTGCTGATGATTGTCGAACAATTGTATTTGGAAGACCTTTAGATTTTATTTTTTATCGAGAGTTAAATGTAGCTAATGCTATTGTTATGCCTACGGATGCTTCTGATCATAATCCTCTTATTGCAAATTTTTATTAATATTTTAAAAATATGTTTATCTATTTTTTATGAAAGATCATTATTTGATTTTTCATTTAACTTATTGAAAGTAAATATAATTAATTTTTTGTTATGTGTAAATGGATTTATATTTCAAAAATAAAAAATCACTCTTATTAAAGTAATATATATCATCATTCCAATTTTGAAAATTTAATAATATAAATAGATTAAAATTATTTAATTTATACTGCTTAACAAAATGATATTAAAATATTAGTTATATCATACTCAAACAGATGAAAATAAATGCCAGATTATTCTGGCATTTATAAGGATGAATTATTTAATTTGGCGGGTTTGGGAAGTGTTTTTCTTTATGCCTAAGAAATAGGTAATTGACAATAAGGCTACCCATGCAATTCCCACAATTAATGCAATACGGGTTTTCTCAAAATAGCCCAGTAATATAATAACAAATACCATAAAGATAATTGTTAATATTGGTGCTATTGGCCACATAGGAACAGGGAATTTTAATGTTTTAACTTCTTCTTTACTCATTTTGCGGCGCATAGCTACCTGAGAAAGCAGGATCATCAGCCATACCCACACAGTGGCAAATGTTGCGATAGAAGCAATGATAACGAAAATTTCATTCGGAAGCAGATAGTTAAGAACAACGCCAATCAGCAGGACGGCTGACATAACTACCACCGTCATCCACGGTACACCATTACGGCTCAGTTTGGTGAATAATTTAGGCGCCTGTCCTTCTTGGGCCATACCATACATCATGCGGCCAGCACCAAAAATATCGCTGTTAATCGCAGAAACTGCGGCAGTAATAACCACAATGTTAAGAATATTAGCCGCAGAATTGATACCTAAACTGGAAAAAATCTGTACGAATGGGCTCCCTTCTTGACCAATTTGATTCCACGGATAGATACACATCAGAATAAACAGGGTCAAGACGTAGAACAGCAAAATACGGAAAGGAACAGCATTGATTGCTTTTGGAATAGTTTTTTCAGGATTTTTAGCTTCGCTGGCAGTGATACCAATGACTTCAATACCACCAAAAGCAAACATCACAATGGCAAGTGAAGCTATTACACCACTAATGCCATTAGGCATAAAACCGCCATATTCCCATAAACTGGAAATTCCGGTTACATGGTCTGTTTCCTGACCGAATCCATATACCATGATAGCCATGCCGCCGATAATCATAGCGATAATTGCGGTAACTTTTACAATAGACAGCCAGAATTCCATTTCACCAAAAATCTTCACATGGCAAAGATTAATTGCGCCAATGAAGCAGACAATACTCAGCACCCAAATCCACTGTTCTACATGAGGGAACCAGAGTTTCATATAAAAGCCGAATGCAGTAACGTCAGCCAGGCAGACAATCAGCATTTCGAATATATAATTCCATCCGGTTAGAAATCCGGCCAAAGGGCCAAGGTAATGGCTGGCATAGTGAGAAAAAGAACCGGCTACTGGGTGGTGAACAGCCATTTCACCTAATGCACGCATCACCATAAATACGGCGGCCCCGCCGATTAAATAGGCGAGTAATACGGCTGGGCCAGCTTGCTGGATAGCAGCTGCGGAGCCATAGAACAGCCCTGTTCCTATTGCGGAGCCTAATGCCATAAAGCGGATGTGCCGCCCGGTTAGACCCCGTTTCAGCTGAGTTTCATTATTCTGCATTATTTATTCCTGTCACTTTCTCAGTGCTAGATATATTTTAAGCACACAATGCCCCGATGAGCTTCATATTAGCCGAGCGAAGCAAACCCTGTACCTTACCATAAAGATTGATGTCCGCGGGATAGATATCTGTAATAATGCATTCCTATCTAATGAAACCAGAGATTTTTATGTTTTACCCGATTAACGAAATATTCCAGACATTGCAGGGAGAAGGTTTTTTTACGGGAGTCCCGGCAATTTTTATTCGTCTTCAAGGGTGTCCGATCGGTTGTAGTTGGTGTGATACTAAACACACCTGGGAAAAAGAAGCCGAAAAGCAGCGGGTGCTAGAGACAATCTTACTGAAGCCGAGTGAAAGCGATGAATGGGGTGAAGCATCACCTAAGCAAATTGCAGCACTGTTTGTTCAACAGGGATATACCGCGCGTCATGTTGTTATTACTGGTGGTGAGCCTTGCCTTTATGATCTGACTCCTCTGACTGAAGAGTTAGAAAGCCTTGGTTATCAATGCCAGATAGAAACCAGTGGTACGTATCATGTTAAATGTTCTTCTGCCACTTGGGTGACAGTTTCGCCAAAAGTTAAAATGCGCGGTGGTTATCAGGTATTGCAGCAAGCTTTGCAAAGAGCTAATGAAATAAAACATCCCGTTGCACGTGAAAGAGACATTGAAGCACTGGATGAGTTATTAGCAACATTGGGTGACAACTCATCGCGTATTATTGCATTGCAACCTATTAGCCAGAAAGAAGACGCTACCCGTTTATGTATTGAAACTTGTATTGCGCGCAATTGGCGGCTTTCTATGCAAACACATAAGTATTTGAATATTGCTTGAGAGAAAATTACTGCACTGGAGGTTTCCTGGTGCAGTAATTTGTTTCACTTTCCGCGGAAAATACATCCTGCGTTACAGGTTTCTTTCACCATAACGGCACTGAGTTGTGGAATTGAGGGTTTAACTTTAGCCCAAATCCAGGCTGCCAGTACTTCGCTGGTTGGGTTTTCCAGTCCAAGGATATCATTCAGGTAGTGGTGATCTAGCTGTTCCCAAATGGGTTTAAATACAGTTTTTAGATCAGCAAAGTCCATAATCCAACCACTATGAGGATCGACCTCCCCGGTAATTTCCAGCCGAACCATAAATGAGTGCCCATGCAGGCGTCCGCATTTATGGCCTTCTGGAACATGTGGCAGGTGGTGGGCGGCTTCAAACTGAAAATCTTTAAAAATCGTTGTGCTCATAGTGGTTCTCCCTGACTTCAAAAAACCCGTCATTCTACCTGATCTGCTGAATTAAACCCGGTTTTTTCCTTTTTTTGCCATTGCCCTTATTAACTGTTTTATAGATATATTAAATCTGTAAATATGGTTAGGCGTTTTGGTTATTTGATATTGCGATAGTTTCTTTAAATAGTGGCAAGTCGCTGAGATAACCTTACTAACTACCCCTATTTATTTTCTTGACTAAAGATAACAGACATTGGTAATTGTAAAGGGCAGCACAGGATAATGAGCATAAAACCACCTTCAATTTCATTTCTGCCGGTTTCGCCTGAACAGCTAGCGCGTTTGCAATCGGCAATTGGGGATTTTTCACCGAATCAGTTAGCTTGGCTGTCTGGTTATTTTTGGGGAATGACGAATCAACAGCCAAAGGTTCAGTCTGTGGCTCCAGCGATTCCGGCACAGGAGACGATTACATTAATTTCAGCGTCACAAACAGGTAATGCTCGCCGTTTAGCTGAACAACTTCGTGATGATCTGTTGGCAGAAAAACTCAATGTCAATTTGTTCAATGCCGGTGATTATAAATTCAAGCAAATTGCTCAAGAGAAAATGCTCATCATTGTCGCTTCTACTCAAGGTGAAGGAGAACCAGCCGAAGAAGCGATTGCATTATATAAATATCTCTATTCTAAAAAGGCACCGAAGCTGAGTGATACTGAGTTTGCTGTTTTTGGTCTGGGTGATACTTCTTATGAGAAATTCTGTCAGGCAGGAAAAGATTTTGATAATCGTCTGAATGAATTGGGGGCTAAACGGCTGCTGGATCGTGTCGATAGTGATGTGGAATATCAGGAGGCGGCGGCTCAGTGGCGTAAGCGATTAACTGAAATCCTGAAACAGCGTATTCCTGCGCAGACAAATACGGCGATGACTTCTGTACAGAGCGAATCGGTACATGACGTTTTTTCAACTCCGTATACTAAGCAGGCACCATTGACAGCGGCCTTAGCAACCCGTCAGAAAATAACGGGTCGTGGTTCTGATAAAGATGTTCGCCATATTGAAATTGATCTGGGAGATTCAGGTCTGCGTTATCAACCGGGTGATGCTTTGGGTGTCTGGTTTAAAAATGATCCGGCTTTGGTGGATGAATTGTTGAATCTACTCTGGTTGGCAGGAACCGAGCAGGTTGAAGTTAATGGTCAGACATTACCATTAAGGGAAGCACTGATCAGCCATGTTGAGCTAACCCAAAACACCAGCTTGATTGTAGAAAAATATGCTGTGCTGGCAAAAAATGAAAAATTACTGTCTCTGATTGCCGATAAACAGGCATTACAGCAATACGCTCACAATAAACCTATTGCCGATATGGTCAGAGAGGCTGCTTCTCAGCCAGAAGCTCAGCAGGTTATTGATTTATTGCGGCCTTTAACGCCAAGGCTTTATTCAATTTCTTCCTCTCAGGCTGAAGTAGAAAATGAAGTTCATATTACCGTCGGTGTTGTTCGTTATGAAATTGATGGCCGGGCCCGCACCGGTGGCGCATCCGGCTATTTGGCAGATCGCTTACAGGAAGAGGGTGAAATTCGTATTTTTATCGAGCATAACGACAATTTTCGTCTGCCTGTTGATCCGCAAACACCTGTCATCATGATTGGGCCGGGAACTGGAATTGCGCCATTCCGGGCATTTATGCAGCAAAGAGATGCAGATGGTGCTGAGGGGAAAAATTGGCTGTTCTTTGGTAATCCACATTTTACGGAAGATTTTCTCTATCAAGTGGAGTGGCAGCGTTATGTCAAAGATGGCCTGTTGACTCGTATTGATCTGGCGTGGTCCCGTGATCAGCAGCATAAAGTTTATGTTCAGGACAAATTGCGTGAGCAGGGCGAAGAAGTGTGGCGTTGGATAAAGGA
This sequence comes from Photorhabdus sp. RM322S, assembly GCF_042879395.1. Lineage (NCBI taxonomy): Bacteria > Pseudomonadati > Pseudomonadota > Gammaproteobacteria > Enterobacterales > Morganellaceae > Photorhabdus > Photorhabdus sp. RM322S. Next base: position 118,669 of record NZ_JBHFKW010000009.1, on the reverse strand, counting down.
AGGGGCACATCTGTATGTATGTGGTGATGCAAACCGCATGGCGAAAGATGTGGAACATGCGTTGCTGGATATTATTTCTGAGTATGGTGGCATGGATACCGAACAGGCAGATGAATTCTTAAGTGAACTGCGCCTTGAGCGCCGTTATCAGAGGGATGTGTACTAATGAGTGATAAACAACATGGTCCTTTGATTGTCGAAGGTAAACTGGCTGATAGTGAGCGTATGAAGCAGGCGAGTAACTTCCTGCGAGGTACAATTAGTGAAGATTTAACCAATGGCTTAACGGGCGGTTTTGCAGGGGATAATTTCCTGCTGATTCGTTTTCATGGCATGTATCAGCAGGATGATCGTGATATCCGTGCTGAACGGGCAGAGCAAAAACTGGAGCCACGCCATGCGATGATGTTGCGCTGTCGTCTGCCGGGTGGCGTGATTACGCCACAGCAATGGTTGGGTATTGATAAGTTTGCTGAAGAGAACACTCTGTATGGCAGCATCCGGTTGACTAACCGTCAGACATTTCAATTTCATGGTATTTTGAAAGGGGATGTAAAACCTGCACATCAATTACTGAATCAGGTTGGTCTGGATTCGCTTGCGACAGCGAATGACGTTAACCGAAATGTGCTTTGTACTTCGAATCCTATTCAATCAGAGCTGCATCAGCAAGCCTACGAATGGGCAAAGAAAATTTCAGAACATTTGCTGCCACGCACCCGAGCTTATGCTGAACTCTGGCTGGATAAAGAAAAAGTCGCAACTACTGATGAAGAGCCGATTCTTGGTGCTACTTATTTGCCTCGTAAATTTAAAACCACGGTTGTTATCCCTCCCCAGAATGATGTTGATCTACATGCTAACGATCTGAACTTCGTTGCCATTTCAGAAGGTGGCAGACTGATTGGTTTTAACGTGCTGGTGGGTGGTGGTTTGGCGATGACTCACGGCGATAAAAATACCTATCCACGAATGGCGAGTGAATTTGGTTATATTCCGCTTGAGCATACATTGGCGATTGCTGAATCTGTGGTGACCACTCAGCGTGACTGGGGTAACCGGACCGAGCGTAAAAACGCTAAAACCAAGTATACGTTGGAGCGGGTTGGTGTTGACATCTTTAAAGAGGAAGTGGAAAAACGTGCGGGCGTGAAATTTGAAGCAATCCGGCCTTATGAATTTACTGGCCGTGGTGATCAAATTGGCTGGCTAAAAGGAATCGATGATAAATGGCATTTGACGCTGTTTATTGAGAATGGTCGCCTTTTGGACTATCCGGGCAGGCCACTGAAAAGTGGCGTTGCCGAAATTGCAAAAATCCACAAAGGGGATTTTCGCCTGACAGCCAACCAAAACTTAGTTATTGCTGGTATTCCTGAAAGTGAAAAACAGCGAATTGAAACTATCGCCCGAGAACATGGGCTGATTGATGATAAAACCACCGTTCAGCGTGAAAACTCAATGGCTTGTGTCTCTTTCCCAACCTGCCCGTTAGCAATGGCTGAAGCGGAACGTTTCTTACCGAAGTTTGTCACTCACGTTGAACAACTGATGAATAAACATGGTATTGGTGATGAACATATTGTCTTGCGGGTGACGGGTTGTCCGAATGGCTGTGGCAGAGCTATGTTGGCGGAAGTGGGGTTGGTAGGTAAAGCGCTTGATCGCTATAACCTCCATCTTGGTGGTAACCGGATCGGCACTCGTATTCCACGAATGTATAAAGAAAATATCAGTTCTGAAGCGATCTTATCCATCATGGATGAACTTATCGGGCGCTGGGCGATAGGGAGGCAACTAAATGAAGGCTTTGGCGATTTCCTGATCCGTACCGATATTATCAAACCGGTACTGGATGCGGCCCGCGATTTTTACGATTGGCAGGAGGCGGTATGAGCCAACTCAGCTTATCACAATTGGTTGGAATGGAGACAGAACAGCAGGAGGCATCACTGGTTGAAATTAATCAGCGACTTGAAATTATGGATGCTCATCAGCGGGTAAATTGGGCATTGGAGAATTTGCCGGGGGAGTTTGTTCTTTCTTCCAGTTTTGGCATTCAGGCGGCGGTATGTCTTCATTTAGTGACACAGGAATACCCGGATATTCCTGTCATTCTTACTGATACCGGCTATTTGTTCCCTGAAACTTATCAATTTATAGATAAATTAACAACGCAACTGAAACTGAATCTGCAAGTATTCAGTGCTGAACATTCTCCAGCCTGGCAAGAAGCTCGTTATGGAAAATTGTGGGAACAAGGTGTAGAGGGAATCGAACGCTACAATCAAATTAATAAAGTCGAACCAATGAATCGGGCTTTGAAAAATCTGAGAGCACAAAGTTGGTTTGCTGGTTTACGCCGCCAGCAATCTGAAAGCCGATCAAAATTACCGGTTTTGTCTGTACAGCGTGGCGTATTTAAGATCTTGCCGATTATCGATTGGGATAACAGACGTGTTCATCAATATCTTACAAAGCATGGTCTGGAATACCATCCATTATGGGAACAGGGCTATCTCTCTGTTGGTGATACCCATACAACTCAAAAATGGGAACCGGGCATGAGTGAAGAACAAACCCGCTTCTTTGGCTTAAAGCGAGAATGTGGATTACATGAAAATTAAAAAACCGGATATTTCCTAAGTGTGATTGATGATAAAGCCCTCGCTTTGTTTTAGGGCGGGGCTTTGTGCAATGGATTTTTACGCCTATTCTAGAGAGGTCACCTATATTCCATTACAGAACAATTAATTCCTTTTTGTCATTTCATAACCTTACCACCGACTCATATATTCATTCGAAACAGTTTCATTACTTATAAATATTTCACTGGATACAAAGGGCAATTGTGGATTACTTACCGATATTTGTTGAGTTAAAAGGGCGGCTTGTATTACTTGTCGGTGGTGGAGAGGTGGCCGCACGTAAGGCGACTCTACTACTACGGGCAGGTGCGTTATTACAGATTGTAACGCCTGAATTATGCTCTGAATTACAACAGCGTTATCAAGCTGGTGAACTGGAATGGTATAAGAGAGAATTCCAGCCTGAATATCTTGATGGCATTTTTCTGGTGATTGCGGCGACTGATGATCACATTCTAAATCATCGGGTTTTTACCGAGGCGGATAAGCGCGGTGTTTTGGTCAATGTCGTTGATGATCAATCTCATTGCTCATTTATTTTTCCATCAATTATCGATCGCTCTCCTGTTTTAGTGGCGATTTCATCGGCAGGAAAAGCGCCGGTATTGGCGCGTTTAATACGGGAAAAGCTGGAGGCGTTACTGCCTTCCAGTCTTGGCACAATGGCAAAAATTGCCGGGAATTGGCGTGAGCGAGTGAAGCAGCGATTAATTTCCATGCGCCAGCGTCGTTCTTTTTGGGAACAGGCTTTTAATGGCCGTTTCGCTATGTTGGTTGCAAATGGTCAGATCCGACAGGCGGAAGAGCAGCTTGAACAACAACTGGAACAGCCTGATTCACCGGGAGAATTGGCTCTGGTCGGTGCAGGTCCAGGCGATCCGGGATTACTGACATTGCGAGGATTACAGGTTATTCAGCAGGCTGATGTGGTGCTTTATGATCATCTGGTCAGCAGCGAAGTGCTGGATCTGGTTCGCCGGGATGCAGATAAAATTTGCGTTGGCAAAAGAGCCGGTAATCACTCGGTTTCTCAGGAAGAAACTAACCAATTGATAATGAAATTTGCCAGACAAGGGAAAAAAGTGGTTCGCCTTAAAGGCGGTGATCCCTTTATCTTTGGCCGTGGTGGTGAAGAGTTGCAGGTTGCAGCATCAGCAGGTATTCCTTTTCAAGTCGTACCGGGAATTACCGCCGCTATTGGAGCGACTGCTTACGCGGGAATTCCGCTGACTCACCGGGAGCATTCGCAGAGTATCACTTTTATTACAGGTCATTGCCGGGAAAATGGTAATGAGCTGGATTGGCAGGCTTTGGCCAAAGGCAATCAGACTCTGGCGATTTATATGGGGACGGTGAAATCCGCCTTGATAAGTCATCAATTAATTTTACATGGGCGGGCAGAAGATACACCCGTAGCTGTTATCGGTTGTGGTACTCGTCCAGAGCAGCAAGTGTTAACAGGCACTTTGCTTGAATTGGAACAGTTAGCACAGCAAGCGCCGTCACCGGCATTATTGGTAGTGGGAGAGGTAGCTCAACTCCACCATCAGATAGCCTGGTTTGGGCAACAACCTATTGCCAAGATAAGCCGTCCGGCAGTAGTCGATTTTGCATAAGGAGTGGTAATGGACGAGAAAAGATTGACACACTTGCAGCAACTTGAAGCTGAAAGTATCCATATTATACGGGAAGTGGCCGCAGAGTTTGAAAACCCAGTGATGCTTTACTCTATTGGTAAAGATTCTTCGGTCATGCTTCATCTTGCACGCAAGGCGTTCTATCCGGGAACCTTACCATTTCCTTTGCTGCACGTGGATACGGGCTGGAAATTCCGCGAAATGTACGAGTTTCGTGATCGTACCGCCAAGAATTACGGTTTTGAACTATTGGTGTATCGCAACCCGCAAGGGGAAGCGATAGGAATAAACCCATTTTTGCATGGTAGTGCCAAACATACTGACATCATGAAAACGGAAGGGTTAAAACAGGCACTGGATAAATATGGTTTTGATGCGGCTTTTGGTGGTGCCCGGCGTGATGAAGAAAAATCACGTGCCAAAGAGCGTATTTATTCATTCCGTGATCGCTCACATCGCTGGGATCCTAAAAACCAGCGTCCTGAATTGTGGCGCAATTACAACGGTCAGATTAACAAAGGTGAAAGCATTCGCGTATTCCCACTTTCCAACTGGACTGAACTGGATGTTTGGCAATACATCTATCTGGAACAAATTGATATCGTTCCTCTCTATTTTGCCAAACCGCGTCCGGTAATAGAGCGTGATGGCACGTTGATTATGGTTGATGACGACCGGATCAATTTGAAACCCGGCGAAGTTATCAGTCAGCGCAAAGTTCGTTTCCGTACTCTTGGTTGCTGGCCGCTGACGGGAGCCGTGAAATCTGATGCTGAAACATTGCCGGAAATTATTGAAGAGATGCTGATATCCACGACAAGTGAGCGGCAAGGGCGGCTGATTGACAGTGATCAGTCTGCTTCTATGGAACTGAAAAAACGTCAGGGTTATTTCTAAGGAGAACAACCATGTCCGCACTTGCACAAAATGAAGCTATTGCTGATCAAATTAAACAACAGGGGGGTGTAGAAGCCTATCTGCGTGCTCAACAGGATAAGGGATTATTGCGTTTCCTGACTTGTGGCAGCGTGGATGATGGCAAAAGTACCCTGATTGGCCGTCTGTTACATGATACCCGTCAGATCTACGAAGATCAGCTTTCAACATTGCAGAATGACAGTAAACGAATCGGTACTCAGGGTGAAAAATTGGATTTGGCTTTGCTGGTGGATGGTCTCGCCGCAGAGCGCGAACAGGGCATCACCATTGATGTCGCTTATCGTTACTTTTCCACCGAAAAACGCAAATTTATTATTGCCGACACGCCGGGACATGAACAATACACGCGTAATATGGCGACAGGCGCATCGACCTGTGATCTCTCGATTCTGTTGATTGATGCCCGTAAAGGTGTTCAGGAGCAGACCCGTCGTCACAGTTTTATCAGTACCTTGCTGGGGATCCGCCACTTGGTGGTTGCGGTGAATAAAATGGATCTGATGGAATACAGGCAGGAGGTTTTTGACCTGATCAAACAAGATTATTTGAACTTTGCCGCGCAGTTGCCGACAGATTTGAAAATTTATTTTGTTCCGATCTCTGCACTTGATGGCGATAACATTGTCACCAGAAGTACCAATATGGTCTGGTATGAAGGGCCAGCGTTGTTGGATATTCTTGAAACCGCAGATGTAAAGAAAGAGGCTTCGAAGCAGTTACTGCGCTTCCCGGTACAGTATGTCAGTCGGCCTGATCTCGATTTTCGTGGTTACAGCGGTACACTTTCATCTGGGATTTTACGCAAAGGGCAGAAGATTAAAGTCATGCCATCTGGTGTCACCTCGCAAGTAGAGCGGATCGTGACTTTTGATGGTGATTTGGATTTTGCTGTCCCTGGTGAAGCAATTACCGTGGTGCTGAAAGATGAAATTGATATCAGCCGGGGCGATCTCCTGATTTCTGCTGATGATGAGATGACGGTTACCCGGCATGCGTTGGTGGATGTTGTGTGGATGTCTGAACAGCCTTTGGTGCAGGGACAAAATCTTGATATCAAAGTGGCGGGTAAAAAGAGCCGTGGGAAAGTTGAGAATATCCAGTATCAGGTGGATATTACGAACCTGACACAACGGGTGGCTGTTGATTTACCATTGAATGCCATCGGATCAGTGGAGTTTTCTTTTGAAGAGCCATTAATGCTTGATAGTTATCAGCAAAATAGTGACACTGGCGGCATTATCTTTATTGATCGGCTGACTAATGTCACGGTTGGCGCTGGTTTGGTGCGTGAAATTCAGACAGATGTTTATGAAGGGCCAAAAGAATTCAGCGAATTTGAACTGGAGTTGAACCGGTTAATTCGCCACCATTTCCCCCATTGGGGGGCCAGAGATTTACTGGGAGGTAAATAAATTGGCAGAAGGAATTGAAAATTTGGCGTCAGAAAATGTTGTCTGGCATAGATATCAACTGACCAGAGAGCGACGGGAAGCCGAAAATGAGCATCCCGCATTGGTTATTTGGTTCACGGGTTTATCTGGTTCAGGTAAATCCACGGTGGCTGGGGCTTTAGAGCAAGCCCTGTTTCAACGGGGAATAAAAACGTATCTGCTTGATGGTGATAACTTGCGTCATGGCCTTTGCAGTGATTTGGGTTTCTCAGAACAGGACAGACAGGAGAATATCCGCCGTGTGGGTGAAGTTGCCAATCTGATGGTGGATGCGGGGTTAGTCGTATTGACCGCTTTTATTTCTCCTCATAAAGCAGAGAGGCAAAAGGTTCGTGAATTGCTGGAATCAGGGCAATTTATTGAAGTTTTTGTCGATACACCATTGGAAATTTGCGAATCCCGTGATCCTAAGGGATTGTACAAAAAAGCCCGTGCGGGTGAAATCCGTCATTTTACAGGGATTGATTCAGCCTATGAGATTCCCGATAACCCGGAAATTTATCTTTCAGGCCAACAACCTATTGAAGTATCAGTGGAGCAGTTGCTGGCGGAGTTGAAAAAGAACGGCATTATACGTTCAGGGGTTAATGGCGTATAACATCAACATAAGCACATTATTGAATCTTCGGTGATGTGCTTATGTCATAACTTTACTCTCAACTATTTTTCCCCCATCCTGTTTTGTGATAGTAGCGTCGCTCTTTGAGTTATGGGATGATTGACGGATATTTCAGGGGGCGGAAATGGGTAAGCTGACGCTACTATTAGTGGTTTTACTCGGATGGTTACAGTATTCACTGTGGCTTGGTAAAAATGGTATTCATGATTATGTACGGGTTAAGAATGATGTTGCTATGGAAGAGAGCAAAAACAGCAAACTTAAAGTGCGTAACGATCAGTTATCGGCGGAAATTGACGATCTTACTGGCGGACAGGAAGCCATTGAAGAGCGATCCCGTAATGAATTGGGTATGATCAAACCAGGTGAAACTTTCTATCGTTTAGTCACTGATAAATCTAAAGAAAATAATTCACGTCCCTCGACTCCAAATAATACTCAATAATTAAAATGAACGATCTATTATTGCATTCCTGTGCTGATATTATTGCTTTGGTACCCGCAGCGGGCATTGGTAGCCGAATGAATTCGGATTGCCCAAAGCAATATCTGTCTATTGCCGGAAAAACTGTTGTTGAACATACTCTGGCTGCATTACTTGATCATCCCCGCATTCAACGCGTTGTGGTTGTTTTAAATCCGGCTGATACACTGTTTCAATCTCTTGAGGTTGCATCAAATCCGCGCATTACGACGGTAATCGGTGGGAAGCAGCGGGCAGATTCTGTATTGGCTGGTTTAAATTATCTGGCTAATTTGGCCGGGAATGATAATCGCTGGGTTTTAGTGCATGATGCGGCCCGTCCTTGTTTACACCGTGACGATCTTGAACGTTTGCTACAATTGGCAGAAGCGGATGAACAGGGAAATAGGGCATGTGGTGGTATTCTGGCATCTCCGGTCAGCGATACGATGAAACGTGGACGTGTTGGTCAGGTTATTGACCATACGGTAGAGCGCCAAGATCTCTGGCATGCGCTAACACCGCAGTTTTTTCCACTGGTGTTACTGAGGGATAGCTTATCAAAAGCACTGTCACAACACGCTAATATCACTGACGAAGCTTCTGCACTGGAATATTGTGGCTATCAACCGGTATTGGTTAACGGGCGTTCTGACAATATAAAAGTTACGCGCCCCGAGGATTTGGTATTGGCAGAATTTTATCTGTCCAGAAAATGAAGGAACAGACATCATGAGAGTCGGACACGGTTTCGATGTGCATAAATTTGGTGGTGAAGGGCCGATTATTATCGGTGGTGTCCGTATCCCTTATGAACAAGGGCTATTGGCGCATTCTGATGGTGATGTTGCTCTCCATGCAGCGACTGACGCCTTGTTAGGGGCGGCGGCATTGGGTGATATCGGGAAATTGTTCCCGGATACTGATCCGACATTTAAAGGTGTGGATAGCCGTAAGTTATTGCGTGAAGCTTATCGTCGTATCAGAGAAAAGGGTTATCGGATCGGTAATTTGGATATTACGATTATTGCTCAGGCACCAAAAATGCTGCCCCATGTCCCACAAATGAGAGTCAATCTGGCGGAAGATCTGCAATGCCACATTGATGATATCAATGTTAAAGCCACAACGACCGAAAAATTGGGATTTGTTGGACGTAAAGAAGGTATTGCTTGCGAAGCGGTGGCTTTGCTGGTTAAGGAATAATTGATGGCATTAGCTGAATTAAATTGGTTGTATGGGCAACCGGAAGCGACGGGGATATTAAAAGCTTCACCGGATGATTTTATCGTCCGCGAAGATTTAGGTTTTTCTCCTGATGGGGAAGGTGAGCACTTGATGGTGCATGTCCGTAAAACGGGTTGTAATACCCAATTTGTTGCAGATAATCTCGCCCGTTTCGCGGGAATACCGCCTAGATCGGTCAGTTATGCAGGTTTGAAAGACCGTAACGCAGTAACAGAACAATGGTTTTGCTTACACTTACCGGGTAAACAGGATCCTGATTTTTCATCGTTTCAGCTTGAAGGATGTGAGGTTCTGGCGACAGATCGTCAGAAACGTAAACTGCGTATTGGAGCACTGAAAGGAAATTCATTTACTCTGATCTTGCGGGAAATCAATCATCACCAGTTTGTTGAAAACAGATTACAACTGATTCAACAAGGTGGGGTTGCTAACTATTTTGGTGAACAGCGTTTTGGGCGGGATGGACAGAATCTGGTTCAGGCGCAACGCTGGGCGGATAATGAGATCCGGGTAAAAGAGAGAAATAAACGCAGCTTTTATCTTTCAGCCAGTCGCAGTGCTATGTTTAATGCGGTGGCGAGTGCGCGGATTGCTCTTGGACAGCAGCAGCAGGTCATTAATGGTGACGCCTTACAATTAACGGGGCGTGGTAGTTGGTTTGTTGCTGACGAAGCCGAGTTGCCTTTATTGCAGCAGCGGGTCACCGATGGAGAGTTACAGATAACCGCGCCACTGCCTGGCAGTGGTGAATTGGGAACACTGCATCAATCTGCGGATTTTGAACGGCAATATTTACAGCCTTATGAATCATTGTGGGAACTTATCAAACGGGAAAGAGTGGATTGCACCCGTAGGGCTATTCTGGTTCGGCCTCAGGATCTGTGTTGGGAATGGCTGGATAATAGCACGGTAAAGATCAGTTTCTGGTTGCCTGCCGGCAGTTTTGCTACCAGTGTGGTCAGGGAAATCATCAATCAGGATCAAAATAATGTTACGAATATTGCTGAGTAATGATGACGGTGTAACTGCACCAGGTATTCAGGTTTTAGCGACAGCATTGCGGGAAAGCTATCATGTACAGATTGTTGCGCCTGATCGTAACCGGAGCGGTGCATCTAATGCACTGACACTTGATCGTTCATTAAGAATTCATACGCTGGCGAATGGGGATATCTCGGTGCTGGATGGCACGCCAACAGATTGTGTTTATCTCGGTGTTAATCGCTTAGTCCTTCCGCGTCCGGAAATTGTTGTTTCTGGTATTAACCGTGGACCCAACCTTGGGGATGATGTGATTTATTCAGGTACTGTTGCTGCCGCGATGGAAGGCCGCCACCTGGGTTTGCCGGCATTGGCCATTTCACTTGATGGCCAATCGCATTATGAAACGGCGGCAGAAATCACATGCCGTTTGCTGCAAATGTTACAAACAACACCTTTGAGAGCGGGTAATATTCTGAATGTGAATGTGCCTGATCTGCCTCTTGAGCAAATTAAAGGTTTTCGGGTGACGCGTTGTGGTAGCCGTCATGCAGCGGAGGAGGTCTACTCTATGCAAGATCCGAAAGGAAACATGCTTTACTGGCTGGGGCCGCCGGGAGATAAACATGATGCGGGGCCTGAAACAGATTTTGCGGCTGTAGAACAGGGATATGTCTCTATTACGCCATTGCAGGTCGATCTAACTGCGTATAAAGCGCAGGGGTTAGTCAGAGACTGGTTAGCTAAAGCTGAGGTTGATGGAGCATGCTAAGTCGGGCAATGAAAAATTTGCTGACACAATTACGCCAGCAGGGAATAGAAGATGAACGTTTACTTGCAGCCATTTCCGCCGTGCCCAGAGAGCGTTTTGTCGATGAAGCATTGGCACATAAAGCGTATGAAAATACGGCTTTGCCTATTGGTTATGGGCAAACGATTTCTCAGCCTTATATTGTCGCCCGTATGACAGAACTGCTTCAGTTAACACCTGATGCTAAAGTATTGGAAATTGGTACAGGCTCTGGTTATCAGACGGCGATATTAGCGCATTTGGTCAAACATGTTTTTTCGGTAGAACGGATAAAAGGTTTGCAGTGGCAGGCTAAACGCAGATTGAAACAGCTTGATTTACATAATGTCTCAACCCGTCATGGGGATGGTTGGCAAGGCTGGCCATCGCGTGGGTTATTTGATGCTATTATCGTGACCGCGGCTCCTCCATATATCCCACAAGAACTGATGCTCCAGCTTGCTGATGGTGGTGTTATGGTTTTGCCCGTTGGTGAACATACACAAATTCTTAAATCTGTGAAACGTCATGGCAATGGTTTTCATAGTGAAGTGATCGAAGCTGTACGTTTTGTGCCTCTTGTGCAAGGGGAACTGGCTTAAATTCGTAGTCTATTGCAACTATTTTTCAATTAATGGTTATATGCGCTTTAATAAGCGAAATTATTTTCGTTTGGAAATTTTTGTGGTTATGTATAACCTTTAAGAGTTATTGATTTTTACGCTTATTATTTGCCGTTATGGGGGAAGAAAGTATGAATTCGGGAAGCCCAATGAAGAAAATACAGCGGATTGTAATTTGTTCATTGATGGGAATCTGGTTAGTCGGTTGTACAAATCCGCCAACTCGCCCAGCGCCTATCACCAGTATTAATCAGGAACAAAACAGGGGTATCAGTCGTCCGGTAATCTCTTCAGACAGCTCTGCTATATCTACACCAATGCCATCTTCGCCTTCATCAATGAGTGCTAGCGGTAGCAATTCACAAGGGGGAATTATTTATAACCGTGATTATGAAAGTATTCCTAAAGGTAGCTATAACGGCAACACTTATACCGTAAGGCACGGTGATACTCTGTTTTATATTGCTTGGATCACGGGGAGTGATTTTCGTGATCTTGCGAGCAAAAATAATATTTCAGAACCTTATAGCCTGACGGTGGGACAGACTTTGAGGACCGGCAGCGGCGGGATATTAACCACTTATAGCCATAATCAAATTCAAACAACGCTGGTTGATTCTCAATCAACTAATGCGTATCCTGCAAATTCCGGAAAACAGAAAAGTGTAAAAATGTTGCCACAAGCAACTACGTCAACCGTAAACAATACGTATGTAAAATCACCGACGACAACCGCAAGCAGTGGAAACAGTGCTGTCAGCAGTTGGATGTGGCCAGCTGAAGGCAAAGTGATTGAAAATTTCTCTGATACCCAAGGGGGTAACAAAGGGGTTGATATTGCTGGTAGCAGTGGTCAGTCAGTATTCGCAACAGCAGGTGGTCGAGTTGTCTACGCCGGAAGCGCCTTACGTGGATATGGAAATCTGATAATTATAAAACATAACGATGACTACCTGAGTGCCTATGCTCATAACGATACAATGCTGGTTCGTGAGCAACAGGACATTAAGGCGGGGCAAAAAATTGCCACTATGGGTAGCACGGGTACCAGCTCTGTAAGATTACACTTTGAAATTCGTTACAAGGGAAAATCCGTAAACCCGCTGCGTTATCTTCCGCAGCGATAAACTGGGCAGAATGCTGAATTCTGCCTGCATTATCATGGGTAGGGGCAGCTTATGAGCCAAAATACGCTGAAAGTTAACGAGTTGTATGATGATGCGGATTTAGATGAAAGTGGTATAGTTGACGACTTCGATGAGAAATTATTGAAGAATGATGAGGATGACCTAACTGATCTTGAGAGTGATTTAGATGTATTGCAGGGTATGAACCAGCGGGTTCTTGATGCGACACAGCTTTATCTCGGCGAGATTGGTTTTTCTCCGTTGTTGACCGCGGAAGAAGAGGTTTTTTTCGCCAGGCGGGCATTACGTGGTGATGTTTTGGCCCGCCAGAGAATGATCGAGAGTAACCTGCGATTGGTTGTCAAAATTTCCCGTCGTTACAGTAACAGGGGATTAGCGCTTCTTGATTTGATTGAAGAAGGCAATCTTGGTCTTATCCGTGCTGTTGAAAAATTTGACCCGGAGCGCGGGTTCAGGTTTTCTACCTATGCAACATGGTGGATTCGGCAAACTATTGAACGGGCGATTATGAATCAAACCCGCACAATCCGGTTGCCAATCCATATTGTTAAGGAGCTCAACGTCTATTTGCGTACAGCAAGGGAACTGGCTCATAAATTAGATCATGAACCTAGCCCGGAAGAGATAGCAGAACAGCTGGATAAATCGGTTGATGATGTAAGCCGTATGTTGCGGTTAAATGAACGTATTATTTCGGTTGATACACCCATTAGCAGCGATTCCGATAAAGCATTATTGGACGTTTTATCTGATGAGAATGAAACAGGGCCGGAGGGAACAACGCAGGAAGATGATATGAAAAAGAGTATCGTCAAATGGCTGTTTGAGTTGAATTCGAAGCAACGTGAAGTATTAGCGCGTCGTTTTGGTCTTTTAGGATATGAAGCCGAAACGCTGGAAGATGTGGGCAAAGAGATCGGGTTGACGAGGGAAAGGGTACGTCAGATCCAGGTCGAAGGCTTGAGGCGTCTGAAAGATATTATGCAAACTCAAGGTTTGAATATTGAAGCGTTGTTTCGTACTTAGTTGTTGAATAGTTTGGCTACTTGGGTTCTGAAGAACTATTGTCCGTATTTTTGCATTGTTGATGCTTGGTATTATCAGGTTCTTCAGTACCCTGTAGAATGACTCTAATTGTCTGGGATGATGATAGTAAATTTCAATCAAAGATTTTTGATATTTAAATTACAGTGGTCGACTAATTTAGGACGCTTCATTATCCTCTTCCAATAATTTTCCTTTTCAAGGGGACAAGTGCATTACTGTCATCAGATAGCTCTACCCTTATTTTCGTTTGAATATAATTGATCTCAATACACCACATTATATCCGGCCTATTGAGATTAAATTTGTCTTACCTTTTATTGTCAGCGCAATTCCATACCAAATCACAGATGGTTTTAAAGTCTCACTTTGACGTATAAAAATGTTGCGTATGGCGCGGCAATTGCGTATGATAATTGTACCGAGCATCACCGTTTAGCAGACGGATATGATTAAGAATTTTAAACATAAAGGGTTGAAAAAGTTTTTCAAAACAGGTTCTACAGCCGGTGTTAATGCCATGCAAGCTCCAAAGATTGCTACCCGTCTTGAGGTGTTGAATAGAGCTGTAAAAATTGAAGATGTAGATATCCCTGGCTTTTTCTTACATCCACTTACAGGGAACCGAAATGGCGTATGGTCTATTACTGTGACAGGGAATTGGCGAATTACCTTTGAGTTGTATGATGGTGATGTCTACATTGTGAACTATGAGGATTACCACTAATGGCTATGATGTATAACCCCCCGCATCCCGGAATATTGGTTAAAGAGGCTATGGAAGCTTTGAATTTGAGCGCCAGAGGCTTGGCTAAGGCACTGGGTGTAGCACCATCAACTGTGCAACGCTTGGTTATTGGTAAGTCTGATGTTTCGCCAGAAATGGCACTGAAATTATCTGCTGTTATTGGCAGTTCACCTCAAGTTTGGATGGGAATGCAGGTGGATTACGATTTATGGCAGGCAAAACAGCATATTGATGTATCTCACCTTCATCGATTGCAAATAGCTTGATTAATAATTTTAATGCCCCTAATTTTGAATCACCTCATGCTTCGTCATTGGTTTAAAGGTGAGTATAAGCTCACCTTTTTTAATCAATGTTATATTCAAGTTACAGGGATACCACTGTGGAATTTAAAATCGCTATCTAGATTTTGAATCAATTACGTTCTTACACCATATCTTTTAACCGATAAATCCATTCTAATGCTTGACGGGGAGTCAGGGAGTCTGGATTGAGATTTTCCAATGCTTCAACCGCCGGTGAGGTTTCTTCTGTTAACAACGCAAGTTGCGGTGTATCCACATGACTTGCAGTTGCATTATTGGACAGGGATTCCAGCTCTTTAAGTTTCTGGCGCGCCCGTTTAATCACTTCACGGGGAACGCCAGCGAGGGAAGCAACGGCCAGCCCATAACTCTTACTGGCTGCACCCTCTTGTACACTGTGCATAAAGGCGATGGTATCCCCATGTTCTACCGCATCCAGATGAATATTAACTACACCTTCGAGTTTTTCCGGCAACGTGGTCAGCTCAAAATAGTGAGTTGCAAACAGAGTCATTGCTTTAATGCGGTTTGCCAGATTTTCTGCACATGCCCATGCCAGAGAAAGACCATCGTAAGTTGATGTTCCTCTGCCAATTTCATCCATCAACACCAGGCTTTGTTCGGTCGCATTGTGCAGGATATTGGCAGTTTCCGTCATTTCCACCATAAAGGTTGAACGGCCAGATGCCAGATCATCGGAAGCGCCCACACGGGTAAATATGCGATCAACAGGGCCGATTACCGCTTTTTCAGCAGGCACAAAGCTGCCGATATAAGCCAGAAGTGTAATAAGTGCGGCCTGACGCATATAGGTACTTTTACCGCCCATATTTGGACCGGTAATAATCAGCAGACGTCGCTGCGAGGATAAAGAGAGCGGGTTGGAGATAAATGGCTCACGCAGAACTTGCTCAACAACCGGATGACGACCACCGGTGATTTGAATTCCCGGTTTATCACTCAATGTTGGGCAAACATAATTCAGGGTTTCAGCCCGTTCTGCCAGATTTGCCAGTACGTCAAGTTCAGCCAGTGCTTCGGCACTGGTTTGTAATGCGGCTAAGTGAGGCAGTAATAGATCGAATAATTCTTCATACAGGGCTTTCTCTATTGCTAGGGATTTGCCTTTCGAAGTCAGAACCTTATCTTCATATTCTTTTAACTCAGGGATGATATAACGTTCAGCATTTTTCAGTGTCTGGCGGCGGACATAATGAATGGGCACCAGATGGCTCTGCCCACGACTGACTTGAATATAGTAGCCATGAACACCATTAAAGCCGACTTTCAGAGTATCAATACCCAGTTTTTCTCGTTCGCGGATTTCTAGCTGTTCCAGATAGTTACTGGCACCATCAGCCAGTGTGCGCCACTCATCCAGTTCACTGTTATAACCCGGTGCGATTACGCCACCATCCCGAATCAATACCGGTGGTGTTTCTACAATCGCTTTTTCAAGCAATTCCTGTAACTCAGCAAAATTACCAATATTTCGCTGTAATTGTTTGATATATGGCGAATCGGATGAATCCATAATCTGATGGATATCTGGTAGTTGCTGGAATGCATGGCGCATTCTTGCCAGGTCCCGTGGCCGGGCAGAGCGTAGAGCCAAGCGGGCCAATACACGTTCCAGATCACCGACTTGCAGTAAAAATGGCTGCAACTCCAACCCAATTTCCTGCAAGGTAGCAATGGCCTGCTGACGGTTTTCCAGTATCTGGCGATCCCTGACGGGAGCATGCAACCAGCGCTTCAACATTCGGCTACCCATTGGGGTAACACACAGATCAAGAACAGAAGCGAGGGTATTATCAGTACCGCCAGACAGGTTTTGTGTCAGCTCCAGATTACGGCGGGTTGCCGCATCCATAATAACCGTATCTTGCTGACGTTCCACCGTGATGCCACGGATGTGAGGCAACGCTGTGCGCTGAGTATCTTTGACGTATTGCAACAGGCAGCCCGCGGCGCGCAGAGCGAGTGTTGCTTTTTCCACACCAAAACCGACCAGATCACGGGTACCAAATTGCAGATTAAGTTGCTGCTTTGCTGTATCCAGTTCAAATTCCCATAAAGGGCGGCGGCGCAGGCCATGATAATTTTCAATCAAAGCCATATGCTCAAAACTTTCAGGATAGAGCAATTCAACAGGACGGCTACGTTGCAATTCGGCTGACATCGTTTCCTGTTCTGCCGTTTCGGATATTTGGAAACGGCCGGATGTTAAATCCAGCGTGGCATAGCCAAATCCCTGATTATCGTGCCAGATGGCTGCGAGCAGGTTGTCTTGCCGTTCCTGTAATAAAGCTTCATCTGTCACGGTACCGGGGGTAACGATGCGAACGACTTTACGCTCAACCGGGCCTTTGCTGGTGGCAGGATCGCCAACTTGCTCACAGATAGCGACTGACTCACCTAATTGAACCAGTTTAGCTAAATAGTTTTCTACTGCATGATGTGGCACGCCTGCCATTGGAATAGGGTTACCAGCCGATTGGCCTCGCTTGGTCAGCGAAATATCCAGCAATTTTGCGGCTTTTTTAGCATCGTCATAAAAGAGTTCATAGAAATCCCCCATTCTATAAAACAGCAGGATATCGGGATGCTGTGCTTTAAGACGGAGATATTGCTGCATCATGGGCGTGTGGGTATCAAAAGTTTCTGTGTTAATCATGCAGTTGTCTTACGTTAAATTTGTGAATTAATTCTTTTGTTATGGTATCGCACCAAGCTTTAAACTTACACAAGTAAAATCTGGAAGTAATGCGCAAATTTAGTTGTAATTTTGGTCTGGTTAAATTGTAAAAATTTACAGAGAGCATAAAAAACCTTGGGGCACTCATGCAGCAATAGTCTTTGCCAAATAGTGAGCTGTTTCTTCGCTTAATTTGATCCCCGGATACCAGTGCTCAAATCGCGTTTTTAAATCATGATTGAGTACTGCTGTTCGTGTCTGGAGTAGATAATGTGCACCTTGTTGACTCCATTGCATTTGCTGTTTTTTCACCATGCGCTTGGCAATCACTTCATTGATCGTTGATTCAACAAATAAAGAGGAAATGGGTTCACCATACCGGTACATTTCACCGTAATTCGGGATCATCATTTTGTCAATTTCAAAACCGGATGCAAACAATGCCTCTTTCTGGCGTTCAATATGCTGATCAACCGAGCTAACCCGGATGTAGGCATAGTGCATATTCCCCTCAAAAGTCTCTAAACATAATAAAGAATTATAGAATAATCTATAAAGTTCACTTTTTCGATGTTTATAGAGAGCTATTGGCTTATTTTTAATACGAACTGAAAAGGTATACCTTTATGGATATCAATCGCACCTATCCGCTATAGCCATACCACAACAGGCTCCATTTCAGGCGAGAATTATCGATAATAGTTTCAATACGGATATCGTGAAAGGTGGTCGTCATGCCATCCTTGAGCAACCTGAATGATATAGTAAAAAGCTGCTAATCCGCTCACTATACCATCAGATGAACGGGGTGCCCCAAGGTAATGAGATGGTTCCCCTCACTCTAACGGCAGTATATTAGCAGAGTGATTATCTTTGATAAGAGGCTACCATCATGAACACTATCGCACTGATTGGCATCGATCTCGGCAAGCATTCTTTTCATGTCCATTGTCAGGAGCAATCGGGAAAAGCTCTGCTACGTAAAAAATTCACCCGAACTAAATTGATGGAATTCTTAGCCGATTGCTCTCCGGCAACGGTTGTGATGGAAGCCTGTGCTGGCGCGCATTTCATGGCAAGGCGGATCGCTGATTTGGGGCATGAGGCTAAGCTGATTTCACCGCAGTTTGTCCGTCCTTTTGTCAAAAGTAACAAGAATGATTTTATTGACGCGGAAGCCATCTGTGAAGCCGCCTCACGACCTTCAATGCGTTTTGTTCAGCCCAGAACGGAAGCCCAACAAGCCATGCGAGCGTTGCATCGTGTCCGGGAATCACTGGTCCGGGATAAAGTCAAAACCACCAATCAGATGCAAGCTTTCCTGCTTGAGTTTGGCATCAGTATGCCCAAGGGGATTGCCGTGATAAAACGACTCTCCACTGTTTTGGCCGAACATCCTCTTCCACCTTATTTGGTGCAAATATTACTACGGTTACAGGCGCATTATCACTATCTGGTTGGGCAAATCACCGAGATTGAGACCGCACTGTCACAGGAAATCATTCAGGATGATACCGGACAACGGCTGATGACGCTCCCCGGTATTGGTCCCATCACGGCGAGTGTGCTTTCCTCACAACTGGGTGATGGAAAACAATATTCTCGCAGCCGGGATTTTGCGGCCTCGACGGGTTTGGTTCCCCGCCAGTACAGCACCGGGGGAAGGACGACCTTATTGGGTATCAGTAAACGGGGTAATAAGACGCTCCGGCAACTGTTGGTACTCTGCGCCCGGTCATTCATGCAACAGATTGAGCACCGGCAGGGAAAACTGGCTGACTGGGTTAAGCAGCAGCTTGAACGAAAGCACTCTAATATCGTGGCCTGTGCATTGGCTAATAAACTCGCCCGGATAGCGTGGGCCATTACGACACAACACACGGTATTTGTCGCCTAAAGCTGGCGTCATTGTGAACCTATTTAAATGTTACCCCACTGGTTTTGCGAAGACTGATTATTGATGACATGAACGGCCTACCGGCCTGATGAGAAACCTAACATAAAAAATGGCTCTTTCAAGCCGACAAGGTTTTAAGGTTCATCAGGCGCGGAACTCATCGAGGCGCAGGCTCCTTGCCTACAGTGACGCCGGATAGATTTAAGCAAGCCTAAAATTCATCAAAAATTAGTGTTGCAAAAACGAGGGGAACCATAGATTTTTTATGCTCTTATGGAGCTCCGCAAAACCATTTTAATGGTCTGCATTTTTATAAAACGCTTTTCCAAATCGCTAACCATGAACGAATTCGCAATGAAAATGGTGCGTAAGTATTGAACTTCATAAATTTCTATTATACTGTACTCATATCCAGCACTGAGGTGTTGGATATGTTCGTCGAGCTCGTTTCCGGTAATTTTTAGATGCAGGCTGTTTACTGTTAAACCTGCTAAATAGCTGCGAGGAATAGTGCTCCATTTTTCCCTTGAAGTCCAAAAGATCGGACTGGTAATGGCGTTGTTTTGATATCAAATCACGCTCAAAAACGCTCATTTTCTTGCCCTGTGTTTTCAGCACTAAGAAAGGCGGCCTAGCGTTGCACTTTGAAGTTGAATTCACAAGCCTATATATTGAAATATGGCAAGTAAAAGCAGTTTTTGGTGTTTATCTTTAGGTTACCATGATGAAAATAAATTCATTTCCTGATACAAAAAAGATGCGCAATAAATCAATCAAGTCAATAGCATGTTGTTTGTTATTATTCAATTTTAATCCCGCTGCATATGCAGTGGAAAAATTTATCTTTATTATTGGTTCAGATCCGCAGCCGTGGCGTCTAAATGATCATCAGGAAGGTTATAATGGCGACCCCAATTCATCTAAAAATGAAGCTTTATGGAAAAGCAGAACAGAGCCAACATATCAAAGCATGCGATATCTTGATGCAAAATTTGTTATTGTTAATGGTGATATGACGGAATATGGGCGTGATAATACTTGGCGTGATACGGAAGCGGCCTATTCTAAAGCGGGTATTCCAATACTATATGGCCTTGGAAATCATGATTACAATAACAACGTTCATGACTGTTCGGATGGAATAAATACATACTTTGATAATTGCGCAGGAAATTCCGTTGTTAATAAGCTATGGATGAAATTCGGCTATAGAGTTCCATTAAGCAACTATGGAGGAGTTGCGGGATTGAACATAGTCCGTAGTGACTATAAACTCACACCACCTAAAGGTTCTGGTAAGTATCAGTTAGATGGTAGTTTAGCGTACTCTTTCGAATATGGAGGTGTCCATTTCATACAATTAAATATGTGTCCAACTTATACGGTTGATCTCAGTATTGCAGATTACAATATACACATTTCTGACTCCCTAAAATGGCTAACTGATGACATCAATAATGCTCATAAATTTGGATACAAAGTAATTCTCAACTATCATACTGCATGGGATTATCAAAGCAAGGGTAAAAACGACAGCTACGTAAAATGCCCGCAGACAGAAGAACTCTCAAAATTGTTAGGGATGGGGGATTTCATTTTTACGGGCCATACACACGTCACAAATATTAACCCTGGTAATATTTATGGTGTGCGAAATTTCACTTCGGGAGCCCTATTTAACGGAGAGTATTTCCTTGTTTCAGTCGATAATTCCGGTATAACGGTAACCGCATATAACGGGCTTACTGGCAAACCTGAACGTGTTCAGCAGACGGATTGGTTTGGTAACAACAGTGACATGCCACCGAGAGTGGAACCATGGACTAAAAAACCATAATGAACAACCCCGCTGCAAGCTGCGGGGTATCAAAACCACAATCAATTACATGGTATGTCGCCCCAATGGGGGCGATGCGACCCTCAGAGATTCAAATAGCAAATGCAACACTTAGCCTATCCGGCCACATAATATCCGGCGCATCCTCTAGGTTGATGCGACTCAGCCGCACGCTGTAGCGTTCCCAGGCCTCGAGTTGGGCTTTTCCTCGTCGGTGGCCATGTCGTATCGGATGGCTCGTTTCAGCCGCTCAATGACCTCGTCGGCCTCATTTTCGAGTTGTTTCAGCTTCGCCTTCGCCGCTTCCACCTCTGCCGCGCGTTGCGCGTCTTTGTCCGTTACCCACTGCGTGCCGTCCCAGTGGGGGTTCTGTGGTCATTTCTGCAATAACACCCGCTAAGGAAAATTGAAGTTCTTTGGATTGAAGCGGTTAGTGCGAACTGGCCTGTATCGTTCAAGAGGACGGTCAATTTCGTTCCACACCCGTTGGGTCATCTTTGTTATATACTTGTGAAGTAGGTAATAAAATGATTTAAAATGCTTTTTTAACCTACTTTGAATGATCAGAGGGAGGTGTTTGACAATAAAAAATAAACAGTTTTTAAAGTTCAGTTTCCGTTCATTATCCCTATTATCCTTGTCATTGATACCCTCATCGTCTTTGTGATAACAATCATTTCCTAATATTCTTGCCAGGTTAAGTAATAAAATATGTGCCTGAAGTTCTTGGTTGACCCCTTTTTCATTATGTGAATGGAAATCTTCAACATATAATATTGATTTGGATAATTTATATAATTCTTCTATTTCCCATCGCTGATTCTATAAATCACCGAAGTCTTCGATTTTATAATGGTCTTGATGGGTTAAAGTCGTGGCAAAAATATATTCAACATCTTCATGAAAATACTTTATTAGCCGTAACGTTATAGCAGGGAATGCTGAAAGTAGTTTTCTTTTTCTAAGGTCCGATTTTACCGCCTCAGAGGGAACATAAGTCACAATCGCATCATCGTAATGACTGTCAGAAAATTCTCTAACCACTTTATTTCTATTACCTTCCTGCATTCTGAATATGGCATTCAAGTTATTTTTTATGACTTGATGTAACATATAATAACTAAAATATCCCCTGTCGAAGATAATGACATCATGGGTATTCAGGCAGTGAAAATGTTTTTCCGCACAAGCTCTTTCATTATTATGGTTAACAAAATCAATATCATATACAATTGAATTCAACACATCATAGAGACAGCTCATCATGGCATAGGGATAATGTCTGGACGTACGTTGTGTGACACGATAGCCATTATTGATAAGTTTTCTGGGGACATTGAGCTTTGATCCATCAATGGCAAAAATTCGGTGTCCTTTCCATGTTGTCGGGAGAGTGTTTTTCTCCCAGACAGCCACAATATCTTTATTAATGGTTTTGATGGCATCATCAGGTAATTTCATTCTGGCTTCGCACATTGATGAGGCTGAAATAGGACTGCACTGAGGTAGAGGTATATTTTCATGAACGCAGTCATCCCATATTTCATTGATGATATAAGCATATCCATGATTATTTTTTCCTGAAATAATTTTCATGAGGAATAAGGCAATCAATTTTGTATCTATTGTTCTTTTTCTTTTTTTCCACGATTTATCAATCGTCGAACATGAATTAAAAAAGGTTTTGTTTAGGCATTGATATAAATCCATGATCCATTCCCCTTTGCTCATTTAAATCCTATTTTATCACATCGTTGTTTCCTTAACCGAATGCCATTGTCTTCCACTGGACCCCATAAACGGCAAGCCTAAATACTGAGAATAAATACCATGAAATAAGTCCATTGGCTTTCCCTCGGTTTGCCCCTATTTTCAAAGCAGGGGCATATGAGCTTACCCGCTATGTGCCAGGATTAAATGCCCGGTTTCGGCGGTGGTCGGCTTAACGGTGATCTCGATGTCGCAGCCCAGCCGGTTCAGACACTCCATCAGCTTACGCTCTGACAGGTTAGAAAAGTCGCCCCGGAACAGGTGGGATACCTTCGCCTGACTGATCCCCATACGTTCGCCGGCGGTGGTTTGTGTCAGCCCCAGTCGTTTGATAGATTTGATGATCTCAACGGCCAGGCCAGATTTGATTTTTTGTTTTTCGGCATCGGCGAACCCCAGGTCGGCAAACACGTTACCGGAGCTGATTTCAACCGCTACGCCATTAATGGTTTTCTCTTTCATTTTTCATTTCCTGGGCCATCACAGCGGCCACTTTCAGTCGATTGCGGATGATGTCCATATCTTCTTTCGGCGTCGCTATGCCGTGTTTACTCTTCTTTTGGAACGCGTGCAGCACAAAGACCCCCTCGTCAAATTTCACCGTGTACACGGCACGGTAGGTACCGCCTATATCATCCTCGACCACTTCAAGAACGCCGGCGCCGCCAAACCCTTTCATTACCTTCACCGCATCATGCTTTTCGCCACGCTGCGCAAAGTCCAGTGCAAAGCCAAAAAAGCGCTGCACGTCCTTCGGCAAATCCAGCAAATCTTTCTTGCTGCTGCCAATCCACACTAGCGGCTTTTCACCTTGTAGCCCCATCCTGATTATACCTTTTCTGGTATGGTATAAATTCACTATACCATAAGTGGTATATTTCGCAACATCTTTGACAATCCTGTGATGCGACCGTGCAGCCTAACGAAGAGAGCATAAAAAACCTTTTTCCCATCGCCTTAGACTTGGCTCGAGTGTGTCGCTGCCATCCTCGTTACATGTCACTGGCCCGATGCAGTGCAGTGGATGTTTTCCTTGTGCACCGGGCCAGAAGGTGACGCTTATCTTATGCGAAGCTGGCTTTTTCCAGATTATTTGATCGCTGAAGTGTCGATCAAGGTGCCACCGAGGGAGGACCAAGCAGACCACGATGATGTGGTTTGCCAGATGTGCCAGAGTGCGTTATCACCGCCGCGTGCAAAGACTTCAAGCCGGCCGTCAGCGTTTTTCGCCACCACTGGGGCGCTGGTAATTACGCCATTCAATGAGGCCCAGTCAGACCATGAACCAGATGCTACCGTCTGCCAGATGTACTGGAGTGTGTTATCGGCACCACGAGCAAAGACTTCAAGCCGGCCATCGGCGTTGATATATACCGCTGGATTGCTGGTTATTTCACCAGACAGTGACCGCCAGTTTGTCCAACCTGAATTGGGAGCGACCTGCCAGATGTGCCAGAGCGCGTTATCAGAGCCGCGCGCAAAGACCTCAAGCCGACCATCAGCGTTGCTAATCACCACCGGGTTGCTGGTTATCACGCCACTCAGTGACTGCCAGTTTGTCCAGGGATAGGTATGAGAAGCCGTTTGCCTGATGTACCAGAGAGCGTAATCGTTGCTGCGCGCAAAGACTTCAAGCCGACCATCGACGTTGACATGTACCGCTGGATCACTGGTGAGCACGCCATTTAGTGATTGCCAACCAGACCATGGACCGGAATGGGGGGCTGTTTGCCAGATGTGCCAGAGAGCATTATCAGAGCCGCGTGCAAAGACCTCAAGCCGGCCATCGGAGTGGGCATATATCACCGGGTTGCTGGTGATCGCACCACCCAAAGACTGCCAGCCTGACCAACCGTAATTGGGCGCGATTTGCCTGTTGTGCCATAGCGTATTATCTGTGCCACGTACGAATACTTCCGGTCTGCCGTCTGAATTAATGTAAACGGCGGGTTTGCTGGTCACTCTGCCATTAAGCGAGTTCCAACCTGACCAGGAAGAGCCGGTGTTTGGTGCCGTTTGCCAATTGTGCAACACCGTATTGTCGGTGCCCACACCGAAAACCTCGAGCCTGCCATCGGCGTTGCCTGCTACTGAGATAATTTCGGATAATGCCATCCAGGAACTTTCGTTGGATATTTTTATTTCGTCTGTAACATATGACTCGGTATTATCTGGAATTGATGTATTAATAGATTCTTTTTTCATATATATATTCTCTTTGGGAATGGTTTTTTTAGACTCAATAAATAGTCATGTAATAAGCAATATATTTAATTTTTATATTAATATCCTTGCTTGTGTTTTTTATTAATAAAAGAAATGGTAAATATTTTATTTGATGCTGATCTCTGATCTTTAAGGTGCCTGGCAAATGTGATATTACATTATAAAATTCCATGCGTTTATATATATTTTACATACAGTAATTAAAAAATAATAAATTATAAATGAATTGTTTTTACCGGTTTAAAATTTAATTTTTCTTATGTTTGAAAATATATTTTTGTCGTAATTATTATGTGAATCTACCTTTTAATTTTATTAAAAAAACTGACAACCAAGCGGTTACTCTGTTAGAGATTGCTTCTCAGACATATTCAACCAAGAATCTATTTTAAGTACCACTGGCCCGATGCGACTCAGTAAATGTTTTCCTTGTGCACCGGGCCAGAAGGTGACGCTTATCTTATGCGAAGCTGGCTTTTTCCAGATTATTTGATCGCTGAAGCGTCGATCAAGGTACCGCCGAGGGTTGCCCAAGCAGACCACGATGATGTGGTTTGCCAAATGTGCCAGAGCGCGTTATCACCGCCGCGCGCAAAGACTTCAAGCCGGCCGTCAGCGTTTTTCGCCACGACTGGGGCGCTGGTAATTACGCCATTCAATGAGGCCCAGTTAGACCACGGGCCAGTGTGCGCTGTTGTCTGCCAGATATGCCAGAGCGCGTTATCGCCACCGCGTGCAAAGACTTCAAGCCGGCCGTCGGCGTTGGCATATACTGCTGGGTTGCTGGTGATCCGGCCCCCCAGTGATTGCCAGGCTGACCATGGGCCGGCATGGGGAATGGTTTGCCGGATGTGCCAGAGAG
The DNA here is from genome assembly GCF_042879395.1 of Photorhabdus sp. RM322S. Lineage (NCBI taxonomy): Bacteria > Pseudomonadati > Pseudomonadota > Gammaproteobacteria > Enterobacterales > Morganellaceae > Photorhabdus > Photorhabdus sp. RM322S. The sequence continues at coordinate 92,735 of NZ_JBHFKW010000009.1, read as the reverse complement.
CATTATCGCCGCCGCGCACAAAAACCTCGAGCCGACCATCAGAGTTGCCGACTACCACTGGATCACTAGTGATCCCGCCACCCAGAGAGTGCCAGCTCGACCACGGACCGGCATGGGGTACGGTTTGTGAGATGTGCCAGAGAGCGTTATCGGCACCGCGTGCAAAGACTTCAAGCCGGCCATCGGAGTTGATATGTACCGCTGGGTTGCTGGTGATCGTACCACCCAGAGAGTGCCAGCTCGACCACGAACTGGAATGGGGTACGGTTTGTGAGATGTGCCAGAGAGCGTTATCACCGCCGCGCACAAAGACTTCAAGCCGGCCATCGGAGTTGACATATACTGCCGGGTTGCTGGTGATCCCACCACCCAGTGACTGCCAGCCTGACCAACCCGCATTGGGGGCGGTTTGCGAGTTATGCCATAGCGCATTATCTGTGCCACGTACGAATACTTCCAATCGACCGTCCACATTGAGGTAAACAGCGGGCTTACTGGTGACTCCTCCACCAAGCGAGCTCCAGCCGGACCAGGAAGAGTCGGTGTTTGGTACTGTTTGCCGATTACGCCACACTGCGTTGTCAGTACCTATCCCGAAAACCTCGAGCCGACCATAGGCGTTGCCTGTCACTGAGACAATTCCGGATAATGCAGTGACATAATTTTGGGCATTATCTAAATTTAATGTATCTACAGAGTCTATTTTCATATGTATGCCTTATTAAAAAAGTAATTTTTCAGGTTAACTTGATAGTAATTTAATGAACGAGATATTTAATTTTGTAGATTGATATTCTCATTTATGCATATTGTTTTTTATTAAGAAGAGAAATGATTAATACTTTATTTGAAGCTAATTTTTAATTTATTAAGTGTCCAATAAACGTGATTCTATTTTATAAAACCCTATGTGTTAATATGTATTTTTGCATACGATCATCTAAGAATGATTAATTACACATAAACTATTTCTTATTTGAAAGTCACCCTGCATTTCTATTAATAATATATTTATACCCGTTATCTTTCAAGTTGCCTCTTTGTTGGTTGCACTCGCTCACCCCGGTCACATAGTTCACTATGCTCCCGGGGATTCGCTCCCTTGCCGTCGCGATGCATCTTGAAATCTATAGGGTATATATCATGGTTATTCTGTTTTTATTCGAAATAAGAGTTGTCAGATACAGGAAACGGCTAATGAGGAGGGGAAATTTATCCAATCAGGGAAGAATGGTTTTCCTATATTGATAAAAAAATTTTGATACATATTAAAATTAAACGGGAATGGTTAATGGCAAAACGAAATTATTTGGTAGATTTATTTGAAATTATTTTTATTAATGGCTTGATAATAATAACTTAAATAAAATAATTACTTGTGCGTTCTATAATCTTATATAGGTAGAATTTGGATTTAATTTGTAAATTTGGTTTTGATTTTCAAATTTATTGCTATGTAGTCCTTTAAAAACTTAGTAAAACTTTTATTCTATTAAGATATTTATAAATAAGCCACTTGTGTGTGTTTTCCGTATTTTCGGGAATGGACCTTATCTTTTATGTATTAAGGATAGAATCGAAAAGTGTTCCCTGTGTTCACGGGGATAAATAGGGTTCTGTCAGAAAAAGGCATATCAGCTCAGTGATATGCCTTTATTTTAACTAATTGATTTAAAAGTAAGTTGTGATCCCGGCACGGAATGTCCTTCCCGGCGATGGAATATAACCTAGGCTGAGAGGCTGGATATAATATTTGTCGAAGATATTATCCACACCAAACTCAAACTCGACATGTTTATTCATTCGGGCGGTCAGCGAGATATCTGCCACTGTTGCGGGTCGCCAAATAATGGGGGCCAGCAAGGCGGCGGAACCTTGCCCCGGTTTTGCTGCGGGTACAGATCGTTGACCATAATGTGAGACTCTTGCATTGATGGACATTTTGTCATCTAGAAATTTTCGTGTCAGATCGAGTGATACAGCATATTTAGGCGGAATATGGTTAGTGGCATAATCCGAAGGGAGGCTGCGAGCGACACAACCTTCATTTTCAGTACAGAATCTGACTTTCGTATAGTAATTCATAGATAAACGCGCATCAAAATGATCACTGTGGTAAACACTTGCTAATTCTAATCCTGCGAATTTCGCGGCTTTAATATTGCTGATATACATACTCCAGTAATCATCCATCCATGACCGGTTGATATAGTCTTTCACCCGATTATCGAAGTAGGATATTTTGATATCGAAACTGTCATTGTCAGCAATCACACCCGGGAAACGTGATGTCAGCCCGAATTCTATATTTTTTGAAATTTCAGGTTTTATATAATCGTCAACACTCATCATGTAGCCACGAATACCTTCAACCATTGATGGAAAGCGTGGCGCATAGGTATATTTGGCGTGTAGCGCAGTTTCATTATTCAGTTCAAATTTAGCGCCTGCCCAGTAACCATGAGCGTGATCCTGCTTGTTGTTTACTTTTCCTGAGGCTAGTTTCCGACGAAGAGAAGGTACTGGACTATAATCTTCGACTTGATAGGATTTGTAATCCCATCCACCCATTAAGGTAAGGCGTCCGGTAAGCATATAGCTGCCGTTTAGGAAAAGATGGCCTTCCTTACGCTCTCCTTCCCGATTAACGGCATACTCCCATTTTCCTTTGCTTGGGCCTGTGCGTTCACGAATAAAGCTGGCCCCGTAGTTCAACTCAATATCTTGCATTGAAAGTTCAAATAATGAGGTGTTACTCAGATTCATCCCTACTGTGCGCATGAATTTTTTATCCCCGAGGGTATTATTTGAAGTTCGGGGGCGATCGTTAACCCGTGTTTGCCACACGCCTATGTCCAAATTAATCCAGGGATTTGATGACGGCTCCCATTTATAATTGAGGCTGTGCCTGTTCATGTTGAGCCGTGTCAGTGGGCCCTGATCTAAGATCATGAATGTTTGGCTCAGGTTTGCCATATCTGCAACATAAGATTCTCCGTAGAGATTTTGATAATGACTAACGATAGCGGAGATTTCATGACCATCACCAAAACGAATTTTTCCTTTACCCAGTAACGATTGGCTATCTTCAGAAGTGTTAGGTACGGCATCTCCCATTGCATACAGCGAATAACCTGCCATCTGTTCACTGAATTGTGGAATGAGACAATCTTGCGGATCGCTTTGACACAGGTAACCCGGCATCCCACGTTCTTTGGCTCCTGGCCCGTGTTTACCCGAATGGTAATTGCCACGCTTGCGCTGAGAAGCACCAAACAGCAATTCATAGGAAGGTTCGGCCACTGCGAAAACAATACTCCCAGTTCGATTCTTGGCATCAAAGAAAGCGTTTTTTGATGGGGATGGCCAGTCATTACGTTGATAATCGTCAGGATTAGAATGGTTGTTCAATAGACTTCCCTTCAAACGAAGGCCGATTTTTTGTCCATCAAGCAGGATATCGCTGGCTTCGATGGTTTTTATCTCCACGACACCGCCAATGGCCCCGATACCGCCTTTTCCTGTCGGGCCTTTGCTGATATCTACCCGGCCAATGAAATCGGGGTCAATAAAGGAACGGTTGGAGACACCTTGATAACCACGATACAGGGCAGTCTGGTTAGATGCGCCATCAACGGTGGTTAAGACCCGGCCTTGCCCTTGCAGACCCCGTATATTCACATCCAGGCTGCCTGAACTGCGTGCTTCACCAGACAATACGCCTGGGGTTGTTTTAAATATATCAACAGGATGGATCACACCAAATTTTTCGATATCTTTACCTTTGATGGTGGTGCTATCGAAACGCAATGGCTCATTACCTGAGTACCCGCGACTGCCTGTTACCGCAAGGGGACTCAGTGTTATTGCACCTTTGCTGGTCGTATTTTTTGCTATTTTTACTAACGTGTAGCTGCCATCGGCGCGTTGGGAAAGTCGTAAATGGCTGCCTGTGAGCAGTTGTACCAAACCTTCATGGGCGGTAAAGCTGCCATTTAATGAAGGTGCTGTCAGTCCATTGGTTAAATTCGGATCAAAGGAGAACGCCGTACCTGTTTGAGCAGCAAAACGGGACAAAGAATTTCCCAATGCCCCCGACGGAATATTAACGGAATAAACGGTCGCGGTTTGTGTGGCGGCATAAATGGGTTGTGCCGACAGCAGAATCAATGGAAATAACAATGTGGTTAAGGACTTTTTTTGCCGGCGTGGTTGTGATCCCTGGCGGTTAACATGATATGGCATAGGCAATTTCTCCATGCTTTTTAAGCTTCTTTTGTCTCTATGCCGTATGAGATTGAAAAAAGTGTCAGTAAAAATAATTATTTTTATTCATTGGGTGGGTAGAGGGTAATCCAATAGCGAGTCAGGCTGCGCATTGAGAGCGGATAGGTCTGTAATAGCATATGCAGCGCCAGATCCGTATCCCGTATAGGAAAGGCACCAGAAACCCGCAGATTTGCTACTGCATCATCACAGCGGATCATACCGGAGCGATAGCGATTCAGTTCTGCAATCACCGTTGCCAGCGGTAAGTTATCGGCCACTATCATACCTTGTAACCAACTTAGTGATGTTGCTGATCTGAGGTGTGGTGGAGCAACGGCAAACGGAGTGAAATATGTTACTTTTCCGGCATACAATATTTGTGGTGAACCATTATCTGGAATAATACGAACTGCCCCTTCTGCTATTTCCACCTGAGTATGGGAGGCTTGCTGGCGGACACTGAATTTTGTTCCCAACGCCACAATGGTGCCTTGTTTAGTTCGTACTTTAAATGGGCGTACCGGCTGGTGGCTGTCTTTATGGGTTTCAATATACATTTCCCCCAATTTTAAATGAACAAGCCGCTGGGTATCGTCGTAATGAACATCTGCTGAACTTTGTGTGTTTAACGTTAGCTGACCGCTGTCTGGTAATGACCAGTGCTGTATTTGTCCTGTAGCGGTGTGATAATCGCCAGTCAGAAGCTTAAATTGATCGGATTGCCAGAAGAACGATGCTCCAGTCGGAATTAACAACATAAGAGTGAGTTTTCTGATAGCTTCCCGGCGGGCAAGGGTGCGTTTATTGTTCAACAAGGGTGATGCGATATGAGGTGGCAGATGATGTAACCGTGCTAACAGGCACTGTGCCCGCTCCCAGGCTTGAGCATGTTCTGGGCTTTGTGCACACCAGGCGGCACAGGCGTTCCGGTCAGCTTCGCTGACATGACTGTCATTCAGAATGGTCAGCCATTCTGCGGCTTCTGCAAGTATCGTTTCAGAGGTTGTACTTGATGAATGAGATGTATTGGTGGCAGCCATAGATAAATCTCTCTATGCCATAGCGATCAGGCACTGATAAAAGCCTTGTTTCATATAGCGTTTGACCGTAGATAGTGAAATATTCATGTGATTTGCAATATCTTCATATTTCATTCCTTCTATCTGGGAGAGCAAAAAGGCAGTCTGTACCGGCGTGGGGAGTTGACTAAGCATAATATCAATTTCTTGAAGCGTTTCGAGAATAATAAGCCTCTGCTCTGGAGCAGGAATAAGCTGCTCGGGCAGGCTGGCGAGCAGCTCCAGATAAGACTGTTCAAGTGATCGACGGCGATACCAGTTAATCATCAACCCCTTAGCGATAGTGACGATATAGGCACGAGGTTCATTTAACTGCTGTGGCAGGGGCGAGCGAAGTAATTTGACAAAAGTATCCTGAGCCAAGTCTGCGGCGGTTTCATCGCAGTTAAGACGATGCTTAAGCCAACGGAATAGCCAATTATGATTGTGGACGTACATCCACTGGATCTTTTGAGTGTCTAAAGCATTAACGGTCATTTTCATGCCATTTCACAATGTAAATGCAAATCATTATCATTTTTGGTATGTTACAGGTAATTACTCTCCGTTACCAATAAATAATTTGCGGAGATATGTTGTTCAGATGGGATTTTATTTATCATTAGCAGGGCTAAATTATAAAAGCGCTCAATAGGCGATCGGGAATTTAAGATAGGTATTGCTTTTTAGTGTGACAGAATTAAATTATTTTCCTCTGAAATATTATTGTTTTTTTTTGAATGATTTTAGTTTGGAATATTTTTCAAAAATTAAATTAATTACACCGAAGGGTAAAGTAAATATAATAGTAAAATCTATAAAAATAATTAGAAAAAACACGTAAATTATTGCTGTGAATTATGCTTTCCCTGAATGTATTCATATTGCCTTGAACTCTAGCTTAATGATTCATTCAATGATATCAGTAGGGCCTATCTCGGTTATTTCACATTAAACGAGATAGGCTAGTTTATTTAATAAACTTGCTGCTCTCTAATACTGTATCCAGAGGTTCCAGCTACATGGTGACGCTCTGTTATATTAGCATATATGACAGATAACAATTCTTCCGGCTGAGCACCTGCATGATTAATACTATGAGGATATCTTTTGGAGTAATCAACAATTGAAGCCCCTGTAAGTAATATCGAGTAATATTTTTCTTGAATACCTGATTGAGATGTTCTATAAAAATCGAATTCCAATGTTAACTCCTCATTATTAGATATCGCTATCAATAATAATGGTGATGATTTATCTACAGGTTTTATGAAATCTATCGGGTGGTGAGTAACATGTTGCTCTCTTGTTATTGAGCCTTTAAACTCAATAACAAATATTTGATCCTCACGACCAATTTGAGATTTATTTCCAATAGATTCTATCGTTGAACATCCAGCAGATATAATCCCCTGCTTCTTACCTTTTAAAGTCAAGTAAATCATATTTGCCATATCATTTATCTCCTATTCATTTTTTATTCCATTTACGATTTTGAACTTTTTTCCATGAATTTCAATGAAAAAATTGTAATAAACAGTTAACCTTATCGCATAAATGTAAACATGGCGAGATCTAACATTTTTAATATGGACATTTTGCTTAAAAAAATCAATTAAAGCTCAAAAAACACATTCTAAAGCTCTAAAAGCCTATTGATAAAGGCGTATTGGATGGACAAGATTATCAATATTCGTCTGTTGGTTGTTTTTTGAATAAAGTGAAATCCCTCCCTGTAAATGAAATACACTCACGATTAATCTGACTAAACTCCCTACTAACTTTCCAGCTCGGTTGCAGCAGCAACACTCAAATCTTCGGTAATGGAGTTGTATTATATTTTTCGGACTATGCTTGTGCACGATAGAGCTATACCCGTGCTCATTGAAACTGCTTGATTTTCCCCAAAATGAGGATCATGGTATACCCTATGGATTTCAAGATGCTTCGAGACGGCAAGGGAGCGAATCCCTGGGAACATAGCGAACTATGTGACCAGGGTGAGCGAGTGCAGCCAACAAAGAGGCAACTTGAAAGATAACGGGTATATCAGTCATGAAAATATTCAGAAGGGGGGGATATCAGTTACACCGTTCCCGGCATGAATAAATGGTTGCACCATAATGGATTCAGTGACAAAAAACCGTGCCACACAAGTTCAAACGCGGAACAGCAACGAGCCTTTGTAGAAACCTACGGGAAACTGAAGCAGGAAGCCCCATCCTGTTCATTGATGGCGCCCATCCCACACAGGGGACGAAACTCGCTTATGGCTGGATGCGAAAAGGCCAGAAAACCGCAGTGAAAACCACGGGAAGCCGTACCCGGCTGAACCTGATGGGTGCCCTGAATCTGGCCGATATCAGTAAAACGGGGGTCCGCGAATATGACCGTATCGACAGTTATCACATCGCAGAGTTCTTCATTGCTATCCGTGAAACCTATCCGGTCAGTCAGAAGGTTCATATTATCCTTGACGGAGCCAGTTACCATCGAAGTGAGCTGGTGAAAGACTGGGCTTATGTGATGAATATAGACCTTCATTATTTACCGCCCTACAGCCAGAATCTGAACCCGATAGAAAGGTTATGGAAGGTGATGAATGAAAAGGTCAGAAATAACCATTACTTCGCTTCGACGACCTTGTTCAGGCAAGCAATACATCGCTTTTTTACGGAAATATTACCGGAGCTTGCCGGGAACCTGTCGTGCCGTATTAATGACAACTTCCAGGTTCTGAATCCTGCATCTTCAAGTTAAGCGGGTATATCACTATTCAGTTTTAACTAAAAGTGCAAAACTAATAGAGCTGAATTTCTACTTTAAAAAGTGGTCAAATTACGATGATTTTAAGAAAATTTATATTTTAAATGAGTGAATAATAAACTATGATATTGAGCATTCAATATCATATAAGGCTATAAAAATGAATAGAAACGAATGGAGTGAAGGATGGGATGATGGATGGATATACAGGAACAAAAACGGAGAACTCATAGATCCATTAGATGTAGCTAATAGTGGATTGGCAGGTACAATCAGTGATATTGGGGAAAGTGTTTATTTAGGTGCTAAACGAGCAGTTAAAAGGACAGCCCATTGGTTCTTACCTCGTGATATCTTAGGTGATTCCTATGCAGAATTCGAAAAAGCAGTTTATAATCAATATGGCCGGGAAGTAAAAGAAGAAGACCGCAGAATATTTAATTTATTAATAAGCATTATATCAAAGCCAGAATATATTGAGTTTGCAGTAGAGGTTATTATTGATGACCTTATTGATTCCTCAACAGAAATAAGGAAACAGAAAGTAGAAAATTATGCAAGAGCAGTACAAAAACCTATTGTAAGTTTTATGGGGAAGTATGCAACAACTAAAGCTATTGTATATGCGATATCATATTATATAGCTCAAAAAATAATCAAAGATATAACAAAAAAAGAAGCAGTAAAAAAATTTGTTGCTTGGCCGTTATCAGCTTTTTCAATTTATGGATTAGTTGATAAAGTTAGCTCTGCTTCAAAAAGACTAAGAAGAAAATGTCCTAAATTATATTATAAATTAAGAAAAGATAATTTAGATATGATGTATTATTTTATTGAACCATACTTAGGAAACTTAATTGAAATGTATTGCTCCGGTGATTTATCTACCGAAATGGACGAGAGGATAATTTATGAGCTCAACAAACAGATCAAATAATGATAAAAATTTGTTTTATTTCATTAAAAATTTCTTTGTTTTTCTTTACCGTGAATTTAGGGAAGTAATACATATAGGAATAACCTTATGTCTTTGTATATTTTGGATTTGGCTATTCCCTTTTGAATTTATAGCAGTGATAGGATGTGTTGTTATTATTATAGTAATGTTTATTCTAAGCATGTTTTTCCTACCATGATTTCTAATTGTACATGTAAATATAATTGAATATTTACATGTGCTTTTTAAATATATTATTCTTTTATTGATATATTTAGACAATTCCAATTATGAAAGAAGATTAGATAAATATCATGATAATTTACGTATTTTATTATCAATGGTTAGATTGTTATAATTATTTTCTGTAAATTTTTTTAGATCCATCGACGAGTTTATAACATGGGGTAATTTTACTTCTTATTTTAATCCTGAGAATTTTTAAATCTGTATTCAGGATACATCGAACAAACGATGAGATTTACGTTTGCGGGTGTGAAGAGCTGTGTTTCGGTGTTTCTCTTTGCAATATGGCGTGTTGGATAGGATATAAAATGGTACGAATAAATCTATATGTTAATATATATATCGAGGGATAACTCCCTGAAAATATACGTTACCTTTTTGTGTGGTTTTAAAAGGATTTTGATTGTCATAAAGCCGGGAATATAGTGTCTTAACATCGTGTTTGATAGGAAGGGATAATGCCGAAACTAATTTATTATGTCGCTGCGACAATAGACGGTTATATTGCTAATAATAACCACGGTCTGGATTGGTTGGATGAGTTTGTGCTGGGAGATGACGCAACACCTTATGATGATTTTTACCAAGGTATTGGTGCTGTGATTATGGGTTCGGGAACATACGAATGGATAATGGCAAATTCATCGGATGATTGGCCATACAAAAATATTCCCGCATTTGTTCTTTCTCATCGGGCATTGCCAACGCCTGAAGGGCTGAATATCACCATAACCGATAAAGCAGCGGGAGATATTGCTGCTGTGGCGAAGAAAACGGCTAATGGTAAGAATGTCTGGTTGGTGGGAGGCGGTAAAACTGCTGCGTATTTTGCCGAGGTCGGTGAATTACAGAAAATATTCTTAACCACGATCCCGGTATTTTTAGGCACAGGTATTGAAGTTCTTCCTGTGAGTGAAAAAGTGAGTGTTACACCTAAAACTCAACGTTTTTTACGTAGCGGTGCCATTGAAATCCTGTTGGATGTAAATATCGATTAAGTCGCCTCCTACAAATAAGGAAAGCTGCCGTAAGAAAGAGTGAAGTTCTTATCGCGCCATATTGATGGCACAAAAGTGGCGCGATTATCTGAATTGCGCCATAATCGCGCCATATTCTTACTGAAATTTGTCGTTTACTATGAGTTCAATTACTAATATTCATAAGACCTTGTGTGTTGCATCACAGCCTATGTCTGTTTCGGATTTATTAGTGGAGCATCCTTCTGTTCCCAGAAGGACTGTCCAACGTTGGCTAGGACAGCTTGTTGAAGATGGAAAAGTACACGCTTTGGGAGAAGGACGGGGTCGTCGCTATGTTATTTCTGAGCGAGAAACATTAAAGCAGGTAACAGAAAAATCCGGCGATTTCCCGAGCTATATTCCATTGTCTGAAGATAGTAAGGATGTTCTCCGTTATATTGATCAACCCATGAAAGCCAGGGTGCCAGTTGGTTATCAACGAGAATTTCTGGAATCGTATGAACCCAATGTGACTCATTATCTGTCAGTTCCAATTCGTAATCAGCTTTGGAGAATGGGAGGAACAAAACAGACCTCACAGCCAGCGGGAACTTATGGTAGAGCTATTCTGGATCGTTTGCTCATTGATCTATCATGGGCCTCAAGTCGTTTGGAAGGAAATACTTACAGTCGATTAGATACGATCGAATTAATTGAGTATGGAAAGGTTGCTGTAGGAAAAGATGCGATTGAAACTCAAATGATCCTCAACCATAAATCCGCTATTGAATTACTTGTTGATGGTATAGTTGAAGCTGATTTTAATCGATATACCATTCTCAATTTGCATAGTACATTATCTGAAAATTTACTGCCCAATCCTATAGATGAAGGACGTATCCGCCAGCATCAGGTTGAAATAGGAAAAAGTGTTTTCAGATCGTTATCAGGAGAGGTTCATATTAGTGAGGTTTTGGATTCGTTGCTTGCGAAAGCACAAGTTATTTCAGATCCATTTGAGCAATCGTTTTTTATCATGGTTCACTTGCCATACTTACAACCTTTTGCAGATATAAATAAACGAACTTCCCGCTTGGCGGCTAATTTGCCGTTGCTCCGTTCAAACCTATGTCCGTTGACTTTTCTGGATGTATCAGAAGAGGCATATAGCCGTGCAATGCTCGGTATTTATGAAATGACCAGAGTTGAATTGCTACGAGATCTCTACCTATGGGCTTACGAACGTTCTACCCAAGAATATTTGGCTCTTAGACAAGAAATAGCAGAACCAGACCCATTAAGATTGCAATATCGAAATACCGTTAAACAAATTGTTTATCAGGTTGTTGTGGCTCCGGAAATGGATTCGATTGAGGTTATAGATAAATTAATTTCCAATCAATTAAGTCAATCTGAACGTGACACGTTAAAGGCATTGGTTATTGAGGAGTTACGACGATTACATGAAGGTGTTCTGGCAAGGTATGGTCTCCGGCCTTCGCAATTTGAAGAATGGAGGGGAAAACGCAGATAATCTTTGCGTTAACTTCATTAAATAGTCGTTCGTCCGTGAAAATATCTATATTAATCATTCTATTAAATTGTTTTTGTTAGTGAATTAGCCTTTTCGCTATGTTATCCCATCAGGATTTACGCTTGCACCGCTAAAGACTGAAAGCAATTCGCATATGATTGTATTGACATCGCTAAACACCCATCAGTATTTTCATCTCAGCTCGGTCAGACATTATATATACAGGGTTGCTGGCATCAATGAATCCTTGATGAAACGGTACAAATATTTTACTTACTTATCAAATGGATGGATAAGGTTAGTCACGTTATCAAGTTGTTCTTTGCAATACGATGTCGCTTTAATTCTGGTTTGTGCTTAAACAGATAAACCGGAAGTGTATCTGTTTAAGTAAGGCATCTTTATACAGGATTATCCTAAAAAAACAGAAAGTAGTGTTTTTTTGATCTAAATTTTCGCATGATGTTCTAAAAGTAGGCAAAAGAAATGTTTAAGTAAGGATTTTAAATGGAAATACCAATTTATTTTCAATACTGGGGTAAGGCGAAGCGAACATCAGAATCTGAGAGTACAGATTATCATCTACTTCCTTATCATTGTTTGGACGTGGCTGCTGTTGGCATGCAGTTACTTTCTTTAGAAAGATCGCTGATTAAAGATCTCACTAATTTTTTAGCATTATCGACAAAGCAGTTACAAAGTATTGTCTCTTTTGTACTGGCGTTGCACGATATTGGTAAATTCGCATCTGCTTTTCAAAAATTATTGCCTGGTCAGTCAGCCGGTCTGTATCGACCTTATTGCTGTAAAGGCTATGATGGACGTTATTTTTGTCATGACCGTATGGGGCTGTATTTTTGGGAAAATATCAAACCGAAGCTGCTTAAAAATCTGATTAATATTGAGGATGTTAAACGGAGAGAACAGCAAGAGATTTTCGATACCTTAATGGTGCTGATGGACTGTGCATTAGGACATCATGGTCAGCCAATAGATAAAACAGACTATAAAGCTATCGAATATTTTACTGAGCCTCATAATCTCAATGCCGCCACACTCTTTGTTCATCATTTAATTGAACTACTCCAACCTGAGTTTCCTATTGAAAAATTGCAATCCAAAGAATGGCGACGGCGATTAGAGCAAGTAAGCTGGCAGTTTGCTGGTATTGCGATATTGGCGGATTGGATTGGTTCTGATAATCACTATTTTGTATATCAATCCGAACCTATGCCATTAACAGATTATTGGCAACATGCTAAAGCCATGGCAAAAAAAGCGGTGATGGCGACAAATTTAGGCAAAGCGCCGGTAGTAAAGCCATTTATTTCTATTCAGGACTATTACGGTTTTGCTGCGACGCCATTGCAGCAGTGGGCTGAATCAATACCTGTAGATGATTCTCCTCAACTCTTTATTTTAGAAGATGTTACCGGGGCAGGAAAAACAGAGGCGGCATTAGCGCTGACACATCGTTTAATGCAAATAAAAGCAGCCGATGGTTTTTATTTCGGTTTGCCTGATATGGCGTCTTCCAATGCAATGTTTCACCGGATTGCTGAATATTATCAGCAAATGCTATTAACAGATGATGGCAGCAAGCCAGGTATTATTTTTGCTCATGGTGCACGAGAGATGAATGATCAATTTCGTGAAGCCATTCTGGCGCTAGGCCACTTAGACAGAAATTATGGTGAAACAGATATCACCACTTCAGCGCAGTGCAATCAATGGCTGGCGGATCCACGCAAGAAAGCATTGTTAGCGCCTGTTGGCATAGGCGCTATTGATCAGGCTTTATTGGCTGTATTACCAAGGCGTTATCAGGCACTGAGATTATTTGGGCTTAATCGTAAGGTATTAATCGTTGATGAAGTTTATGCCGCTGATGAGTTTATGTTTAATTTATTGGAAAATTTATTAGCTCTGCATCTTTATCAAGGTGGTTCGGCTATTTTGCTGACAGCGACACTGACCCTGAAACAGCGTCAACGTTTAACGGATATTTGGTTGAACGCCGGTGGATTAAGCTCACAACTATTGCAAAAAACGGATTTTCCTTTAGCGACAAAAATAAGCTTGAATGCCATATCGCCTGTTATTGAACAACCGTTATCAAGTCGAAAAGATGTTAGCCGGGAAGTTAAAGTTGATTTCTTAAATAGCTTTGTCTGTTGTGTTGAAAAAGTATTGGCTGCGATTGTACAAGGGCAATGTGTTGTTTGGATCCGAAATACAGTAGACGATGCCATTGAGGCTTATCAGACGCTACGAAGCTTGCTCACTGAACCTGAACGTTGTCTGTTATTTCATAGCCGGTTTGTATTGCAACACCGGAAAGAAATTGAAAATCATGTCATGACGATTTTTGGTAAAAATAGTCATAGTGAGATACGCCGCGGTAAAGCGTTAATTGCTACACAAGTATTCCAGCAAAGTTTGGATGCTGATGCCGATGTGATGATTTCAGATATTTGCCCTATTGATGACCTGATTCAGCGAGCAGGGCGTTTGCAACGCCATACTCGTGATAGTGATGGCGTTTATCAACATGGAATTAAAGATTCACGTTCTGCGCCAATACTCTTTATCCACGCGCCTGAGTGGAGGGAGCAACCCGAATCAGATTGGTTAAGCCATAATTTCCGTAGCACACAATATGTTTATCGCTCGCCTGCTCGTTTGTGGTTAAGCATGCGTGTGTTGAGAAAGCTGGGTGCAATACGCATGCCTGCGGAAACCCGTAAGTTAATTGATGAGGTTTATGGTCATGCTTATGAGCAAGCGCCTGAAAAGTTAAAGCGTCAGGAAAATGTATTAATTGATGAGGAACGAAGTCAGGAAGCCAAAGCGAAGTCTTATTGGTTACAGTGGCAGTTATATGGTTATTGTGATCGAAGTGCTGATAATTGGTATGAAGATGATGCCGATATTCATACCCGCTACAGCGATATTGAAACCGTTGAGGTGTTATTACTGAAAAAGACTGATTCTGGACAACTTGTACCTTGGGTAAATTCCGCCGAATTTTCAGTGTTATTGAGTACGGTTACATTATCTAAAAATAAATATGCGGATAAATTAGCGCCAATTCCAAGGAAGTTAATTCCCGCTCTCCATGCATTACAACAGAGATATCGCCAAATTAAATACTTGCAACCTTGGTTGCCAGAACAGGACCCAAACTTTACTTATTCTTCAACAATGGGCTTTTGTGAAAAATAAAAGCAGGAGGTGTTATGAACTTAGTTCAGGACCCGTGGTTGCCTTTCCGATTACGTGATGGCAGTGAAAAAGTACTGCCCATTAATGCGATATGTGACCATGATGTTATGGACTTTGCTTTACCGAGAGCTGATTTTCAGGGAGCGGCTTGTCAATTCGCTATTGGCTTATTGCAAACTGTTTTTGCGCCGGAAGATCAATATCAATGGCATTCCCTGTATGAAACATCGCCTGATAAGAAAGCATTACAACAGGCTTTTGATAAAGCTGAACATGCTTTCAATATTACCGGTACAGGGCCCCTTTTTATGCAGGATTTTGATCCTCTGCGAAAGGTAAAATCAACCACTGTCGCTGGACTGTTAATTGAAGCGCCAGGAGCCAATGGTTTAAGACTGAATACTGATCATTTCATTAAGCGTGGCATTGGTGATGTGATGTCTCTTGAAATGGCCGCTTTGGCGCTTTTTACCTTACAAATTAACGCGCCATCGGGCGGGGTGGGACATCGGGTCGGGTTGCGGGGGGGAGGGCCATTAACTACGTTAATATTGCCAGGCCAGGCTGATGTAACACTATGGCAAAAACTGTGGTTAAACGTCATTAATCGAAATGGATGGCGTTATGTCGAACCTGATTTAACCAGTGCTCAGGTTTTTCCCTGGTTAGCGCCAACAAAAGCAAGTGTTAAGGAAGGAACGGAAATTTATTTTTCAGATGTTCATCCCTTACATATGTATTGGGCGATGCCAAGACGTATACGTTTTGTGGTGGAAGAGAAGGAACAGGTTTGTAAAATTTCAGGCAAGCATTCTGCATTAACTGTTTCTGAATATCGCACACAGAATTATGGTGGCAATTATTCAGGTGATTGGTTTCATCCATTAACGCCCTATAAATGGGACCCCAAAAAATCAGCGGAACATTTATCTGTTAAAGGTCAGCCAGGAGGCGTGACCTACAAAACTTGGGATACTTTGGTATTTAGCAATCATGAAAGAGGGCAACGCTGTGCGCCGGTAGTGAGCCATTTTTATTCTTTATGTCGTGATTTTGCTGAACTTCAAAGTGCCATGCCTTATTTGTGGGTGTTTGGCTACGATATGGATAATATGAAAGCACGTTGCTGGTATTCCGTTATCATGCCGCTGTTTTTTGTCTTACCTGAACAGCAGGAAGATATTCTGTGTCAAGTTAAAGATCTACAAAAGCTGGCAACCACAATAATTTGGTTATGCCGAAACCAAATAAAAGCTGCCTGGTTTGAAAAGCCCGCAGAGGTGAAAGGAGACACTTCTTTTATTGACCTTGCTTTTTGGCAACAAAGTGAATCGTTATTTTTTTCAGTGGTTCATCAAATTATCGACAATGCACGTTCGAATGATCCTTTTCTTACCCCGGAACAGGCCAAACATTGGCTCAATACTTTGCGTCATCTCTGTCTGGGTTTATTTGATGAACATGCTGCTTTATCTGAACTTGGTAATGAGCGTTCAATGGCGAAACGTATAAGAGCGCGTCAGCAGTTAATCATGGGGTTATATGGGCAAAAAGCTTTAAAAGAGATCAAAACATTTATTACCAATAATCATATTAACTCTGGCAAAGAGGAGGCGTAATGGACAGTAAGACTGAAATGATATTATTGCGTTGGTGGCAAAGTATGTTTCTGTCACCAAAGCAGTTAAAAGAGAAAGATATTATTCCAGTTCCTTCTACTTATAGAGCCCAGTTAAAGCGCTGTGAAAATGTTGAAATGGCGATGTTAACTGAAGGTTTTCGGGCTTTATGGCTCAGTTTACCTGACGAGATTAGTTTATCTGATAACCCGGTAAAAATAGAATATTGGGCTACGATGGCGGCGGTATTAGTTTATGTCAGAAACAACAATGGCATTAAATTGGCGGTCGCGGCGGGTAAGAAAGGGGGGGGGAATAAACCGGTTGTCAGTGAATTGCGATTCTCACAGTTACAAAATGCGAAAACACCGAACGAATTATTACGTCGATTACGTCGGATCCTACAGCAAGTAAAAGGCAATATTTCTGTTCTGGCTTTAGCTCAGGATATTGAGGAATGGTTTGCTGAATATGGACAATTACGGCCATGTAAAGCGAATAAACGTATCAATGTAAAGTGGGTGATGGATTATTACTGTGCTGCCAGTAGTAAATGGGTTGATTTATCAGATTCTTATTAATCAAATTTAGGAGAATGACTATGAGTCAGTTTATTCAATTACACCTATTAACCTCCTATGCACCATCTAATCTTAATCGTGATGATTTAGGCCGGCCTAAGACCGCGAAAATGGGTGGTTTTGAACGTTTACGTGTGAGTTCTCAAAGTTTGAAACGTCACTGGCGCACTTCTGAATTATTTGAGCAAGCGTTATCAGAGAATATTGGTATTCGCACAAAGCGCTTTGGTATCAAGGTATTTGAAGCCTTGATCAGTGCCGGCGTGAAAGAAAAATCAGCTAAGGCATTGGCTGCAAGTATTGCCGGTGTTTTTGGCAAAACTAAAAAAGATGCTTTAGAGACTGAACAATTGGCACATATCAGCCCGGCAGAGCAGCGGTCTGTCATGTCGCTGGTCGCTGTGCTGGCAGAAGAAGGCCGGGCACCAACATCGGAAGAGCTTAATCTGTTAAAAACTGAACAAACCGCTGTGGATATTGCTTTGTTTGGTCGAATGTTAGCTTCAAGCCCTGCATTTAACGTCGAAGCCGCTTGCCAGGTTGCTCATGCGATTAGTGTGCACAGTGTTGTCGTTGAAGATGATTATTTTACGGCGGTGGATGATTTAAATGATGGTAAGGAAGACACCGGTTCGGCCCATATAGGGGAATCGGGTTTTGCGGCTGCGTTGTTCTACAGTTATATCTGCATTAATAAAACGCAATTAATAGAGAATTTGGATGGTAACAAAGCACTTGCTAATAAAGCGATTAAAGCATTGACAGAAGCGGCGGTGAAAGTCTCGCCGACGGGTAAACAAAGTAGTTTTGCTTCCCGTGCTTATGCCAGTTTTGCTCTCGCTGAAAAAGGCGAACAACAACCGCGTTCTTTATCTGTCGCATTTTTAAAACCGATTCATGACAGTGACCAGGGCCCATCGGCAATTCATGCATTAGAAAGCCAAATGCACAATATTGATCTGGTTTACGGTACATGTGCCGATGCCCGCTATAAATTCAACACATTTACAGGGGAAGGAAGTTTGATCAAGCTGCTTGAGTTTGTTGTGCAGTAATGGGGGCATAATGAAAGCGTATTTAGTCTTTCGATTATATGGCCCGATGGCAAGTTGGGGCCAGCCTGCGGTTGGTGGGGAAAGGCCAACGGGATTATATCCTGGTCGCTCTGCGATTTTGGGGTTATTAGGGGCAGCGTTAGGTATTCGGCGGGATAATGAGTCTGAATTAACCAAATTACGAGAAAGTGTGTTGATTGCAATTAAGCAAGTTGTTCCCAGTTCTTTAATCCGTGATTACCATACGACGCAGGTACCAACCCACGAGAATAATGTGATTCATCAGAGCCGTAAAAGTGAATTAAGTTCAGATAAACTGAATACCATATTGTCTAATCGTGACTATCGTTGTGATGGTATTTGGATCGTTGCCATTGCATTAACCCGACATGCTTCTTTTACTCTGGAACAATTGCGGGATGCTTTACTTAAACCGGTATTTGTCTTGCATCTTGGACGTAAATCTTGCCCACCTGCTTTACCTCTCTGTCCTAAGTTAACTGAGAGAACGATATTAAAAGCGGCGTTGGATATCTCTTTTCCACCACTGATTCATTCTAATGAAGAAGATAAGTTATGGTTGGGAGCAAATGGTCTTGTTACTTATTTTTGGGAGGGAAAGAGAGATGAAATTATCTCTTCAAATATCTTAATAAGCCATCCTTGGGATGAGCCGATCAACCGGGGGCGTTGGCAATTCAGGCAACGTACTATGTATCAACTTTCTGTCGAGGAGGGTGTTAATGTATTTGTCTAAAATTACACTTCGGCAATCAGGCCAGACTGCAAACATATTGGCGAAGCTTGGTGCAAATGGAGTTTATACCTCTCATCAATTGCTATGGAAATTATTTTCGGAAGACGTACAGCGTCAATTTCTATTCCGGCAAGAAATCGGAATAATGGGATTACCTGTATTCTATGTTTTATCTAAAACATCACCTCAAATGCAGTCGCCATTGTTTGATGTTAAAACGAAATCATTTTACCCTCTGTTGCATGAGGGACAGCGTTTAGCTTTCAAATTACGTGTTAATCCAACAATCTGTGTTACCGATACTTCTGGAAAACGTCGACGTCATGATGTCTTGATGCATGCTAAATTTCAGGCAAGACGGCAAGGTGAAATTGAACAGGGAAAAATAAAGGTCATGATGGAGGATGCCGCCCGTAATTGGCTCCTGGATAATCGTCGTATGCAACAATGGGGTATCCAGTTTGATGATTTACTGAATATTGAAGGTTATACTCAGCATCGAAGCGTAAAAAAGAAGGGACAAAAAATCCAGTTCTCCAGTGTCGATTTTCAGGGGCTTCTGACGATTACCAATGGTGATTTATTCTTGGCACAGTATGCAAGAGGTTTTGGTCGATCTAAAGCGATGGGATGCGGATTGATGTTAATCAGAACAGTATAATGGTATTGACTTCATTTAAATCTATTTCTGTTGGGGATCGTAATATAATCGCCTTAAGGGGATTGATTGTTGAAGATAGTTCATTTGTGCTATTAGGTGTTCGTGTTATGCTTTGAAAGCAGGGTAAAAGGCGATATTGTTAATTAATGTATTCGTGCCGCGATATTCTGTCGCGTTGGGTGCAGTCGCTACTCTAAAAGTATTGATAAAATGATTACTGTGTTCCTCACATCTGTGGGGATAAACCCGAATTTTGGTATGCATTTAAACCAGGAAGAATATGCTCCCTTTGCTTAATGGGATAAATCGCTATAATTAACCATAAGAAGGTCGTGTTGGTGAATGTTCCTTGTGCCTACGGGGATGAACCTAACTCGATAAATCTTATCAATGAACGAATTTATATGTTCCCTGCATTGGCGGGGATAAACCGCGTCATGAGTGATGCTTTAGTAAATTCACTAAACGTTCCCTGTCATTACAGGGATGAACCTAGCAGTGCTCCAAATAGCATAAAAGCCAGGAATAAGTTCCTTGTAACCTGCGGGGATAAACCGGACAGTAACAGGGGCGTAATGGGTGGTAATCGGTGTTCCTTGTATCTACAGGGATAAGTTGTTTTGGATATTACCGCTAAAGGCAGTTAATAAAGTATCCCCGTTTACGGGGATGAACCGAACTGATACTGTTGTATATCTGGTTTGGAAAAACGTTCCCGGTATTTACTGGGATAAACCGAACAGTTAGCGGTTGAGTTAGCGGAAACATACATGTTCCCTGTTGCTACGGGGATAAACCGCTAAATACAGAGTCATTTTCGTCTGTTGTCACTGCGTTCCCTGCAACTTGAGGGGATGGACCGTCATCGGGGAGGGAAATTCCCGCAATAGTGCTGAAGTTCCTTGTATCTACGGGGATTAACCAGATTCTGGTTTTGTGGTGGTAGTAGAGTAAAAAGGTTCCCCGTGCTTGCGGGGATAACCCCGATAATAGAAACAATTTGGGCAACGAGTATGACATGTTTCCTGTACTTACGGGGATAGCGTAGTTGTGTGTTGTTCATTGAGCGCCTGCGAATAATCCTCACTGGTCAGGTTGCTAATGTCATCGCCGTTTTCTAAATGCGCTTTCAGCCAATGAATAATCTGTTCCACTAACCGCCCCTCTGGCTCATCCAGTTTTTCAGCTAATTCTCCGTGGTTTTCCCATAAATTATCACCAATCACAGATGCCATCCCTTTAAGGGCGTAATCGGAATGATGCCAGGCATGTAGTAAATGACTACCCAGAACGAAGGGTTGTTCATTGCCACCGTGACCACAATTTTCAGGACGGGAATACCACTGGGGCTCAGGTGCGTCGATCATTAACTCACTTACCGGTGTCAAAAATGCTGACCAATCGCTGATTATCATTGCCGGTAATAACTGACTGAGAATTCGGGGATCCATACTGCGTAAAATCATCTGCCTCTCCCGCAATATCACCTGTTGGCGTGAACGCCAGTGATTAAGCTGTTGGGGCCATAAATCCTCACTGCGGTAAGCCCAGCCCCAACTGTTATCACTCAGGGTATGGTTATCAAGCAGATGACCGATGACTGACAGATAGCCTGACTTGGGCTGAACCAGCCAGGGGCTTTGTGCTAACAGGTGATCCATCGGTGTACCGCTGTATAGCGGAAAAGCCTGTTCTACCCAGTTGTTTTTGTAAAAGCGACCGATTGGGTTAGGTTCTGCCAATGAATTGAGCATAAAGAAAACAGGCGGCTTATTAGGCGTGGTCAGCCATTGTTGCCAGTTTATGGAAGTGTTCATTTATCCTCCTGGTTATTGATAGTCAAATTAACGTCCCTCTGGGCTTGTAAGGCACAAATCGGTTTGACTGGAGATTTCACATCAGGCAGCGGTTCTACACCTTCTGGTAATTGCAGAGACAAACCACGTCCGACACCGGCAGCGCCTTGCCCGACGGATAAATTGGGGGAGGTTAGAATACCGCCGGGCGTTAACCGGATAAAATGGCCGCCGATTTTTAAGGTAATTTCTGACGCGGCTTCCAACACAATTTTACCGCCGCTTTTCAGGTGCGTTTCCTGACCGCTTTCAGCGATCAACGCCTCCCCGGTCTGTAAATGCTGACTGCCGGTGATACGGTGTGATACATCCCCATCGGTACTGTATTTACCGGAGCCGGCGATTTTCCGGTGGTCATCGGCATGGATTTCACTGTACCGGTTATTATCGATCCTTTGTTTATGGTCGTGTTTAATATGCCAGTAAGCATCGTGCTGAATATGGGCGGTCAGATCTCTCTGCCCGTGCAGATAAATCTCTTCCTGATCTTTGGCATCCTCAAACCGCAATTCGTTAAAACCGTCACCTTTGTGGGTCCGGGTTTTAAACGTGGTGCGGGTTTTCTCGGCGGGTAAATCCAGCGGGGGCCGGTTTAAGCCGTTGTAGGTGCAGCCGGTGACAATCGGCCGATCAATATCGCCGTTCAAATAGGAGATGATCACTTCCTGACCGATACGGGGAACCGCCATAAAACCGTAACCGCTGCCATTCCAGCCCTGTGCGAACCGGACCCAACAAGACGCGTTTTCATCGGCTTTATCATAACGATCCCAGTGAAAATGGACGCGAATACAACCCTCTTTGTTGACATAAATCTCTTCCCCTGCCGGGCCCACCACGGTCGCGACTTCATCACCATCCGCCAACGGTTTATAACGATAAAGCGCTCGCCAGTCCTTATAGCCGGAAATAAAACTGAATTCGTTATGCAGAGAAGTTCCTGAGCCGCCACCGGTTTCTTGCAGTGCCTGCGGACACTTGCCGTAATGGTGAATGGTCACGATTTGCCAGCGGGTGTTCATGGCATCAACCGGATGTTCGCTGAGATCAAAGATTTTACCGGGCATTAGTTTAAAACAGTTGCTTTGCCCGCTGCCGGACTGACGTTGATTCTGGACTGCCTGCTGACGGCGCTGGACAAACGGTTTCGCCTCCGCGTCTTTCTGAAAACGGCCGTAGCTTTCAAAAATTGAAAACAGGGTTTCTTGCCCCATAACACGCGGATCGACATTGGCCCGGTGTGTCAGGCGGTAAGCGGGATTTTGAGGATTTCGGTCCTTATAGATCACCCGTTGCGGGGTCATGGAGACACCCAGACGCACCTGATTAATCACATTCATTTCAGTGGCTAACTCTGCCTGAGGGTTGTAGACCAGCGGTAAATTGGCCGTCATGCCTAAGTGGCTGTCACTGAAAAACAATTTGTCGTCTTCAAACCAGAAATTCAGCCCTTCTTCGGCGACTAACCGGGCTAAAAAGTCATAATCGGACTCGCGCTTTTGCGTCACATACTCGCGTGTGTAATGAAACTCATTCAGTTGGGAATCGGCCAGAATATAGTGTTTTTTCAGTAAGCTGTTGAGGATTTCCGGTACGCTTTGCCGATGATAAATCCGGCTGTCCTGATTCAGGTTCATCCGCCAGAGCGCAGGCCGGACGGTGAGGTAATAAACGGTACGGTGAGTATGTGTGTCACCCAGTACAGCCTGTGCAATAATGCCGCTGACTTGGCGTTGCTCAACGCCGTTGAAAACCACCCGGAATTTCACCGACTGTAATAACAGTGATTCTAGGTCAATATCCGCCCGTTTACTGACCAGAGTTAAAGAGAGGGTAAACAGTTCGGATAATTCTTCCTGTAAAGAGAATTCCGCTACCGCAAATGTTTTCTCCGGCAAATCGGTAATCTGACAGAGAAAGTGTAACCCATCGTTCATAGGGACTCCTTATTTCGGGTGTTGATGTTTAGGTCAAGTCGTAATATGGCCTTGGTGACGTTATTTTATTTTCCAGTAATCAATGGAATCTCTGTTTAAATCAATTCTGCCATCAGGATATTCAACCCATTCACCTTTCCCGTCAGTCACGATGATCTTCGGCATTTTGGTTTCATCCAGCTTAGGATTAAAGGTAATTTTCCATTCCGCTCCTGGAGTTAATTTCAGCCGAAAAGGAAACAAACCCACCACACCCTGTAAGGAAATTCTTTTTGGCCGACCTTCAACTAGTTTCAACACAGGGTAAATAACCGGGTTGAAGTCTATCGTATTCAATGCACGAGTCTCAGAGGCTTCAGAATAATTTGTTCGCGCTGCATCGTTGATAAAGGCGGTTAGACCCGTTCCTCCATAGGGTATAGCATCTTTCACCAGGTGGCTAACATCGGCATAACCCACGGACACAAACGCCCGGTTGATTTTCCATTTACACCACCCTCCACCATTGAAAGGTAATTTCGCCTGAAAGTAACCTGTTTGCGGATCGGCTTTTATATCCAAGTCTAATTCATAATAAGTCGGTACTTTAAAAGGCGACATTCCTGCATCCAACTGATACTCAAGACAGTTTTTTGAGATATATTCCGCGGATACATACGGTTTTGTGTATTTCGGCACGATTCCTTCCACGGTAATCAACTGTTCTTTTTCAGCAGATGAAAAAGGAAAAAGCCAGTTGAAAAAGGTATCGCCTAACGCCCAGTAAATAAAATACAAAAGTAACAATAACAGCGTGATTTTTACTATTTTCATACTGAAAGTTCTTTTCCATCGCAATAATGTTGTAAGGCCAGTGTTCCTTGCTCCTCCTGCTGGCTCACGGTGAGTGATGTTATTAACTGTTTGTCCATATCCAGAAAATAGAGGTTACGGTAGTAAATATTATCAGGAATAAGCATCTTCTCATTATCCATTTTTGCCTTAAATTGACGCTGACTGTTCTGATAGACCGTAATCTTATCTGGTTCGCATAACTCTCTGAGCCGCTTATCAATATAACCGGCATATTTATACGAGCTATGATTAAAAAAGCCTAATCCTCCTTTTAAATCAGCACCTCTGTTCTCAACAAACAATTGGTCTTGTTCTTGTTGACTGAGCTGATTAAACAACGCATTTTGCTGTTCACCGGCCAGAGAAAAATCCTTTTCTGTTTCCTGGTTTAATTCAGGAATTAAATAGAGCTTTGTGGTGTTATTCAGTATTTCTTTAGCCACACCTGTTATAGGGGAGAGATTCCTGGCAGAAATCAGCCATTCCGGGCAACTGTTGGCTTGAAAGAAATGAACTACTTTACCATGATGTAAATAGATTTCTTTACTGGCTGTCGCAAGTTTAATGGCTTTAACCATCGGTGACGAAGACACTAGCTTCGCTATTTCCCAGTCATACCCTGCTGATGTCCAGTAATTGAAAAAAACATTATCCATATCCTGCTCAAATGGTATAGCAGGAACTATGTCATCTTCATTAACATGGCGATAGTGGATAATGGAAGACAACTCCTCTACCGCACTGCGGGTTAATGTTCTCGGCATTCCGTAACTGTAAAAACAAGGATTATATTCTTTCAGTTGTGCACTGTGCAGTAATGCCAGTGCGCCACCCAGACTATGCCCGCAAATAAATAACCGCTTGTTTTTCACCAAATCTAAGATATCGCTGAATACTGTCATAGTTTTGATTTTATTACTGGGAACTGTTAACCGTTCAACCAAGCTGAATGCTTCCCAGAACCCTTTATGCACTTTACCTCGGTGAATAAACTCGCTGCACAGGGCTTTCTCATCGTCGCAATTCAAACTTAACGGCTGAAAGGTAAAATCAGTCTGGTAATTCTCCAGACTAATTGTACCCCGCCAACTGACAAGAACATCACTGTTGCTAGCTACATAAAACAATCGGGTATCACCCTGTTTATCTGCCGTTTTTGAATCAATAAACTCCACCCGGGAATAACGTCCACTGAACGGCACATCATAAACCACAGGAGTGGCCGATGCTTTTTCCACCTTATAAGGCCGCTTCGAAACATCCACCATTTGCCGGTTAAAAAAGTGTTTCACAGAACCTTCAATATCAACATCCCCATCGGCATAGGCCAATACACTCATCAAACACTGGTTATAAGCATTCACAATGGAATACTCTTTTTGATAATGCAGCAGCAGAACCCAGGCCCGAAAAGGACATACTTCCAGTACATAACGTCGATTTAACGGGTGAACCTGATAGCCTTTTGGCTCCGGGTCTGGGAAATGATAGGGAGGCGGAATTTTTTTAGGATCATTCCAATCGTCTAGCGCCGGCACCCCATCACTGATCTGCCCAATGGTCACATAGCAATATTGATGACCTTCGGCTTCCGCTTTTGGCTTCACCATCGACGCTTCTTCACCGCGTATTTCCCGTAACGGGCGCTGTTCCATTTCATCCGCCAAGGGTTGAGCCGCGATATACAGTGTTACCGGATGGGGTAACAGCATCTCTTCCCTAAGCACCCCGAAACCATCAGTTACCCCCTGACGCACATAACCTGGGGTTCCACGACTGATCAGGCGATAAGGCATGTTGACCAGCGGCTTATCCTGTTCATCCACCAACTGAAATTCTACCCAGTTTTTCAAAAACCGCTTACAATCGAAACATAAACGCGGATCGGATATACCCATGGGTTTTATTTCCTTCTTTTAACATTAAATATAGGCCCGCAGCCCGAACATCATCTCTTGAAAGTCCCACAAGACTTCGCCTGTCTGACCATCAACTACCTTCATCATCAGAAACGCGCCCATGCTGATGAAAAAGGTCATCAGGCGTGTCACCACCAGGCAGAACTGATACATCTCCCCCTGATTGGTGAAACAATCCGGGTTCAGCGTCAGGATAAGCTGATGACCCCGCACAGGAACCCCCTTGTCGAGGCGATCTATCGGGATGTTCTCCAGCCGGACGATACCGCTAATATGGGCCTGGAGACGTCGGCTTAAGGCCTGATCAGGTGAAAAATCAAATATTTTCAGAAACTCTTGTAACGAGTGGGTTTGAAATATTATCCAGGGCGAGCCGGCAAAGCAGGAAATCAACGGCCAGGCTGATCTTTCCTCTATCATGGAAGGATAACAGGCGGAAACCGGGGTGATATTGCTGACCGTCAACCCGGTGGCACTTTCGCCCGACAGATTGATATCGCCGATACCCAGGTCAGCCGCCTGCGACTGATAGCCGGTAAACTGGCAAAAAATGGACTGCGACGGCAGGTTATTCGCCGCTTTACCATGACAGTCAAAGAAACGCAGCTGATAGCGGGTATGTTGCAAAATATCGCATTCCGTATTCAACTGATAATAATAGAGAAACTCCGCATCCGGCAGGAAATGAGAGGTTAGGGTAGATTGTTTCACCGGCAGATAGCGATAGGGCTGCCCACGTTCCAGTTTCGGCTCTGTCGATACGTAAACCTGATCCAGGCTGAACAGTCGTTTTGTCGGCTCTAATGGGATGTCATAATCGCTGATGCCACTATTCACCGGGATTGCCGCACTGGTCATCTGCTCCAGTTGTCTGACCGGTACGCAATCCAGCAGAAAGGTTTGGGCAATATCAGTCAGTTCCAGACTGCCTTCAAACCGCAAAATCAGCTCGAATGTCCGGTCAGCGTTCAACGTCACTGACGAACAACCCTCCTTGATATCAATCGTCACAAAATCATGCACATGCGGGAAATAGTAATATTCCATCATCAGTTGCAAAATGGAAAATGGTGAGTTTTCCCTGGCAGGAAGAATGGCCACCTGCCGCTCTGTCCCCCACCACGCCGATACCGGGTAGCTGTCACGCAGCGTGACGGTTTTGTCCTGCGTCCGTAACTGGATATCACAGAGATGAAAATCAAGCCATAAGGCTAATAGTGCCGCCTGCTCACGATCACGGCCCAAAAAGAAATGCAGCGGCTGACTTTGCCATTCCAGGGTATTACCCGAACAGCGCAGTTTTAACGTTATCTCACTGTACTCTGCGGTGGCGCTCAATTGCCGGTCAATCACCGTCAGGGGCTCAATATGCAGAGGACAACAGGTTTCAAAACGTATTTCCTGTTCGCCTTCGCCGGCAAAAACTGGCGTACCCGCCGGCAGAGTCGTCGCTCCCAGGTGATTACCTTCTTGCGGTGAAAATTGAACGAGACTCGTTGGCGGTAGCGGGCGCAGCGCTTGCGGCCAAATATGCGTTAGCATATTTAGCGTCACCTCAGGAAAATCATCCTCAATTTTGTGGCGAAGACGGGAAGCGAACAGGGAATAGACCTGTATTGCCCGTTCAGCGTCCGGATCACCGGCCCCTTCGGACAAAAAACCGGCTAAATGAGGGTGTTCTTTTCCGGCTTCCTGCGCCAGTTGCCGCATATAATTCAGTTCTTGCAGGAAAAGCGACATTCTTCTGTTCATCACACTCTGCCCTTATATATTTTTGACCTGAAAAAGTGTCTGCGAAGCGATCAACGTAGCGCCACAAGAGGTTTTCATGCCTTCCAGAGCAAGCCCCTGTTGATGGGTTCCCATTGCAGCCGAAGTGCCTTCCACAATAGTTTGATCTCCACCGCACTTTGGGCAGGACACCGGATCGTTAATCCGTGCCACCCCTTTACCCAGGATCTGGAAACTGTCATCACCCGCTAAAACAGAGCCGCCATGAGAGGTTTTATCCCCTTGTCGTATGATATTTTTCAGCATAAATATCCCGTCAGGAATTAAAATAATGGATCTCACCACCCTAAAAATAAGGTAGCAAAAATCCTATTACCACAGACAAAAAGCCCAGCTCTATGCCGTGAGTAATAATAAATTGAACGACAGGAAGACAGCAATGTTTTCCAATCGGTTAATCCCTTCGAATAAAGGGAACAGAAGTTGAAGTCCCTTTCATACTGTCTATCTGATGGAACTTGAATTAATAATTATTAAACTTTCATCAGATAGCAAGCGTTTTTTATAAATTTACAAAAATATAAGTTTGTAAGGAAATGTTACAAACTCAGTACGGATTCAATTATTTTCAATCTAATAAACTATAAAAAGGATAGCAACATACTATTTTATCAGAAAAGTAATCCACGATAGATAAAACAGTTTCTCATTCACTTAAATTCCGTCCAATTATCATTTTGGCAGAATAATACATTGATTTTTAATCAAAAAAATATACTTTCCCCAACCTGTTGTGATAACTAATAACGCCATCTGCTTAATTGTTTCACTAATAGCTCATTCTTCATTAAATACCGGGGGTAGGTAAGGATATTACCCTTTGATGATGACAGTAGAAACAGGAGTAAAAATTATCTACTATATTGACAAATAATAGCCGGCAGACGCCAGAAGTCGTGAAAGTTATCCTGTCGGTAAGCAGGATTCTGGGATTATCTCATTCATTTTCGTGGAGAGAAATACAGATAACCTGAGATGGGTTGCCGTGCAGAATACAATTGATACTGAAAGCAATGGCGGCTTGCAAGAAAAGTCATTGATGAAGCAAAAACAGATGCCAATGAATTCTCATCCCCGTGGACGCGAGGAACAGTATTTGAAGTCAATCGAATTATCACATCATTTATGGTTCATCTCCGTTGATTCGGAGAACATGTCATTCATCGTTCATATGGACTCCTTATTTCTGGTGTTAGTGTTTAGGTAAATGAGTCATGGCCTTGGTTAGGTTGGCACCTTATAAAGCGACATACCTGTATCAAGCTCATATTCAAGACAATCTTTTGAACTATATTCTGCCGACACATACGGTTTTGTGTATTTCGGCGCGACGCCTTCTACCGTGATCCACTGATTCTTTTTAGGAGGAGAAAGCGGCTCATTTGGGTCAGCACAACCTGATATTAATGTGATTAACAAAACTAATAAGCATTGCTTGATATTTATCATGGTCAGTTTTTCTCAATTCCTACAGTGTTATCCGTATAGCGTATTAAGGCTATATTTCCCCGTTTATTTTTCTGGAAGCTTTGATTTTGATGACGTTATTTTCCAGTAATCTATTGATTGCCGATTAAGGTCGATTCGGCCATTTGGATATTCAACCCATTCTCCTTTCCCGTCAGTCACGGTGATCTTCGGCATTTTGGTTTCATCCAGTTTAGGCTTAAAGGTAATTTTCCATTCCTCTCCTGGAGTTAATTCCAGCCGAAAAGGAAACAAACGCACCACACCCTGTAAGGAAATTCTTTTTGGCCTCCCTTCAACTAATTTCAACACAGGGTAAATAACCGGGCTGAAGTCTATAGTATTCAATGCACGAGTCTCAGAGGCTTCAGAATAATTTGTTCGCGCTGCATCGTTGATAAAGGCCGTTAGACCCGTTCCTCCATAGGGTATAGCATCTTTTACCAGGTGGCTGACATTGGTATAACTTACGGACACAAACGCCCGGTCAATTTTCCATTTACACCACCCTCCACCACTGAAGGGTAATTTAGCCTGAAAATGGCCGGTTTTTGGATCAGCTTTCACATCGAGACTTAATCCGTTATAGGTCGGTACCTTATGAGGGGACATCTGCGAATCAACCTCATAATCAAGACAAGTTTTTGATTTATACACAGCCGATATATACGGCTCGGTGTATTTCGGCGCAACACCCTCCACGGTTATCCATGGCCCCTTTCCCGCAGATGAAAAGGGAAAAAGCCAGTTAAAAAAGGTATCGCTAAAAGCCCAGTAAATAAAAGACAGCAATAACAATAACAACGAGACCTTTAATATTTTCATACTGGGAGTTCCTTACTATCGCAATAATGCTGTAAAGCCAGTTTCCCCTTCTCTGTTTGCTGACTAACGGCCAATGATGTTATTAACTGTTTGTCTATTTCCAGAAAACAGAGATTACGGTAGTAAATAGCATCTGGGATCAGCCTCTTATAAACATCCATTTTCTCCTTAAATTGACGTTGACTGTCCTGATAAACCGTCATTTTATCCGGTTCGCATAGCTCTTTAAGACGTGCATTAATATAACCGGCATATTTAGATGAAAAGTGGTTAAGAATACTTAATTTGTCTTTTAACTCAGGATTTTTATTTTCAGCAAACAGTTTATCCTTTTCTTGCGGGGTGAGCTGGTTAAACAGGGCGTTTTGCTGTTCACCTGCCTGCGCGAAAGAGTGTTCTGTTTCTTTATCCAGCTCAGGAATTAAATACAGCTTTGTCGTATTACTTAACATGTCCTCTGCACTTAATCTGGTTATCAACGAGACATTACTGGCGGCAATCAGCCATTCCGGGCAGGCACCGGCTTTTAAAAAATGAACCACTTTGCCATGATGCAGATAAATTTCTTTACTGGCTGTCGCTTGTTTAATGGCTTTAACAATCGGTGACGGAGAAACCAGCTTCATTATTTCCCAGTCATACCCCACCGGTGCCCAGTAATTGAAAAAACCATTATCCATATCTTTCTCAAAGGGCACCGAAGGAACAGGGTCATCTTCATTTACATGACGATAATGGGTAATGGAAGACAATTCCTCTACTGCACTGCGGGTTAATGTTCTCGGCATCCCGTAACTGTAGAGGCAAGGATTGTGTTCTTTCAGTTGTGCACTGTGCAGTAATGCCAGTGCGCCTCCCAAGCTGTGACCACAAATAAATAGCTTTTTTTCTTTAACCAAGTCCAGAATATCACTGAATACTATTATATTTTTATCACCGGGGACTTTCAGCTTTCCAACCAGATTGAATGCTTCCCAGAACCCTTTATGTACTTTGCCACAGTGAATAAACTCGCTGCATAGGGCTTTTTCATCGTCGCAACTCAAACTTAACGGCCGAAAGGTGATATCAGTCAGGACATTCTCCAGACTAATAGTGCCCCGCCAGCTGACAAGAACATCATTTTGACTGGCTACATAAAACAGTCGGGTATCACCCTGTTTATCTGCCGTTTTTGAATCAATAAACTCTACCCGGGTATAACGCTCACTGAACGGCACATCATAAACCACAGGAGTGGCTGATATTTTTTCCACCTTATAAGGCAGCTTCGAAATATCCACCATCTGCCGGTTAAAGAAATGAGTCACAGAACCTTCAACATCAACATCCCCACCGGCATAGGCCAGCACACTCATTAAACACTGGTTATGCGCATTGACAATGGAATACTCTTTTTGATGATGTAGTTGTAATACCCAAGCCCGAAACGGGCATATTTCCAGAACATGTCGGCAGTTTAGATGGCGGGAATAAAACCCTTTGGGTTCCGGATCCGGAAAATGATAGGGAGGTGGAATTTTTTTAGGATCATTCCAATCATCAATCTTCGGCAGCCCATCACTGATCTGCCCGATAGTCACATAGTGATAGTAATGGCCTTCCGCTTCCGCTTTCGGCTTCACCATCGACGCTTCCTCACCGCGTATTTCCCGCAACGGGCGCTGTTCCATTTCATCCGCTAACGATTGGGCGTGAATATACAAGGTCACAGGATAAGCTGACAGGTCTTCTTCCCTGAGCACCCCGAAACCATCCGTCGTCCCCTTGCGTACATGATTCGGTAGTCCCCGGCTTATCAGGCTATAAGGCACATTGATGAGCGGTTTTCCCTGCTCATCCACCAACTGAAATTCCACCCAGTGTTTCAAACGCCTGCAATCAAGACATTCACGCGGATCTAATTGACTCATCAGTGTTGTTTCCTCTGCTTGCTATTAAAGGTAGCAAAAATCCTATTACCACAGACAGAAAGCCCAGCTCTATGCCGTGAGTAATAAAAAATTGAACGACAGGAAGACAGCAATGTATTCCAATCGATTAATCCCTTTGAATAAAGGGAACAGAAGTTGAAATTCCCTTCATATTGTTCATATGATGTAAATTAAAGTAATAGTTATTAAATTTTCATCAGATAGCAAGCGTTTTTTATAAATTTACAAAAATATAAATTTGTAAGGAAATGTTACAAACTCAGTACGGATTCAATTATTTTCAATCTAATAAGCTATAAAAAGGACAGTAATATACTATTTTATCAGAAAAATAATCCACGATAGATAAAACAGTTTCTCATTCATTTAAATTCCGTCAAATTATCATTTTGGTAGAATAATACATTGATTTTTAATCAAAAAAATATACTTTCCCCAACCTGTTGTGATAACCAATAACGTTATCTATTTAATTGTTTCACTAATATCTCATTATTCATTAAATACCGGGGGTAAGTAAGGATATTACCCTTTGGTGATGACAGTAGAAACAGGAGTAAAAATTATCCACCCTCTTGAAATAAAATAGCCGGCAGACGCCGAAAGTCATCCTGTCGGTAATAAGGATTCTGAGGTTATCTCATGTATTTTCGTGGAGAGAAATACAGATAACCTGAGATTGGTTGCCGTGCATAGCACAATTTACGCTGAAAGCAATGGCGGCTTGTAAGAAAAGTCATCGATGAAGCAAAAACGGATGCCAATGAATTCTCATCCCCGTGGACGCGAGGAACAGTATTTGAAGTCAATCGAATTATCACATCATTTATGGTTCATCTCCGTTGATTCGGAGAACATGTCATTCATAATTCATATGGATTCCTTTATCGTAAATCTGATGAAGTATGAAAATGATAATAATAACCTATTCAGTAAAAAACAATCTGCGAGATATAAAAATCTTTTGTTGATCTAATGACGTCTCTTTCATGGTATTTTGATGA
Source organism: Photorhabdus sp. RM322S (assembly GCF_042879395.1). Lineage (NCBI taxonomy): Bacteria > Pseudomonadati > Pseudomonadota > Gammaproteobacteria > Enterobacterales > Morganellaceae > Photorhabdus > Photorhabdus sp. RM322S. The sequence continues at coordinate 59,501 of NZ_JBHFKW010000009.1, read as the reverse complement.
ATCTGATTTATCTTTAATGATGATAGTAAAAACAATGAAAGTTATCGGCGATTTATACACTATTATTTAAGAAACTTTAACAATAGGTGAATTATGACATTATATGATATAAAACCAAAGTTTCAAAACTTACTCAGACCTTGGGTGATACGCCTTTATCAACGTGGTGTTACTGCTAATCAGGTGACGCTGTGTGCAATGATAACCTCGGTGATTGTAGGCGGAATTCTGGCATTTTTTCCTTATCCACATCTTTTTCTTCTCTTACCTCTTTTTCTATTTTTCCGTATGGCGCTTAATGCTATTGATGGCATGTTGGCAAGAGAGTTTAATCAGCAATCCCGATTGGGTGCCGTATTAAATGAAATAGGTGATATCGTGTCTGATTTTGCGTTATATTTACCTTTTGCTCTTTTAGCGAATACATCGCTTTGGTTAGTTATTTTTACTGTGATATTTGCCATATCTACTGAGTTTTGTGGTGTTGTTGCGCAGACCTTGACTGGTATACGCAGTTATAAAGGACCTCTAGGGAAAAGCGATCGGGCTTTCTTACTGGGTGTTTATGGGATATGTATCGCACTTTGGCCGCAATTATTGGTTCATTCCAATTATATTTTCATTGCAGCAATATTATTACTGTTCTGGACGTGCATTAATCGTTGTCGGGATGCGATTGGGCAGCCTAAACAAGAGGAATGACGATATATCTCTTTCACATCGCTATGGAAGGTATGACGCTGTGTAAAGTGCAGGTGCAGTTTGACTGGCAGTACTCTGAAAACACCACTGAAACTGCACTCGATACTGAATTATGTATCACCTATTCCGTGAGAAAAATAAGTTCAAATTAAGCACCAGTGTCCGTAGTAGTGATTCATCTGAAATTTTTCTCTGTGATGATAGGTTTATCCTATGATTAGGCTTCGTAGTTCCATAAGGGATAGTGACGGTCTCGTGACCAGCGATAATAGAGCGCTAAAAAGGCATTAATATTGTCCGGATAGAATTGCTCTGGGTCGAAATGTTCATTTTCAGGCAAACCAAGCGATTCATTTATCCATTGTAGTGTTTCTTCATATTCTTCATGGTCAGGATCATTAAGTATTTCTATTTGGTTTTCATAGCCATAAATACCACCGGTATCTTCAAGAGGACATGCGCGGGCACCATCCAGACAGTAAAAAGGCAGCGGAAGATCATTCTCAGGATAATGACTGTTTTCTAAAACAATTTCATGTTCCCAGTTATCGCCAAAATCATAGAGATAGGTAAACGCTCGACCTTTTTGTTTAATCAGATCAACCAAGCGATATAAACATTCTTCCTTGCTATCAGACGGGCTTTCTGGCATTTCTGTTAGTCGCAGTTTGCCAATACGAAATTCATGTAGATGGCTATCTTGCCATCCCATAACAATTTGTATCACATCATGCAGCCTGTCGAGTGAAATAGAGGCGGGAACGACAAATTGTCGCCAGATAGCGGGTTGTGAGTCTGTAAGCGTTATTTTTAACTGATAGAATTTCTCGTTCATTACTAATCTCCTATAGTTGTAGGATTATTCTTTCAATGTGTTCCATCTGTTGTCAATATTTCGTTGAATTTCTCTGGCTAAAATTGCTGGAATACCAACATGTTCTGCTTCTGTATGAAAATCTTTGGCTATGTCATAAATTTCAGCGGCTATATTCATAATCGCTTTTGCGCCTGCTAACCCGGCCTGACCTGCCATTAATCCCATTGTCTGTTTTGTTATTTTCGAGCCATAGCCATTGAAAGCTGTCATATGTTCATTATAGCGTGATGGACTATACATAATGTCGTAGAAAGGGGAAATACGCCAGTTATCATTATCGTCGGCCAGGAAAGCGAAGTTCTTTGCATGGTCATCTTGGTTTATCATCAGATAGTTAAATATGGCTCTGTAGAGAAATTTCTTGGCTTCATTAGTGTTACATAACATTCGGGTCGCTTTGATCAATTCGATATAATCCAGCGAAGGTTCTCTGAAAGGAGCATCCAGTAACCCGCAAGCAGAAATCATATGAAAACGCCCTTGTTCACCTATACAGTCAAAACGGGATTGCTGTAACCAATATTGCCCATTCCCGGCATCAAATAACTCAAAATCGGAAACTTCAATATTTACGCGTTCTGCTATTTTCATATAGATATATTCAACAAGGCTTTCATGATGCCCTAGCGCAAATTTTTCTGAGGTCAATTTGATAATCAGTTTTTCGCCAATAGCATCTTGTTTTGTGGTAAAAGTCCCATTTGCCAGTTTGGTTACATTAAGTTTTGGTCTTGCACCACCTGAACTCCCTGCGTTCATTAGGTGTGCTATTAGGTGAGATTCCGTTCCTTCAAATTCTTTAACGGCTTCTGTACCTAATGTAATGAGTTCTATATCTTGATATTTGTCTCTGTTTTCAATTTGTATTTCAGGCTCATAGGATAAAGCGCCAGGGCCACGATTGCCGATAAACGCCAGTCTTTCCAATGCTGTGATATTTTGGGGAATATAACCATTTTGGCGGAAAACGCGATTCATCAAATATAATCCCCATCCATCGGGCAAGCTATCACCAAAAACGCCATGTAATCCGTAGTGAGGTTGATAGGGTGCTTTTTGCAATGAATCATCGTACTCGAGATTAAATGGAGCAATAGAGCTTTTATGTGCTGATAAATAATTATCATCGTATTGAAAGTAAACTCCGCTGCTGTTTTCAGCTAATTTACCGACGTTCTCCACGTTTCCATTACTGAATCTGCGCTTTACCAGTAAAGGGATATTAAGCATGTTTTAAAACCTCTTCGATACTTTGGGGATGGGGTTTTATTTTGGTTATCTGATGAATATCATTGAGATTGCACAGTGCATCATAAAGCATTAAGAATTGTCTTAAAGAGATATTACCTGTTGCTTCAAACTTTCGAATCGTACTGTTAGGGACACCGGAATGTTGCGCTAGTGCCTCAATGGATAACTTACGGTTTTTGCGAACTTTCTTCAGATATGTCTTAAACGCAATCTGAGTGTCGTATGGGGTATTTAGTGATAGCATTTCAGCACCTATTGAATTGGAAATATTGCTACTATGATAGCAAAAATAGGGTATTTTTGCCATTTTTTGCTATCATAGTGGCAATTTTTTGATGGTGAACGCCAGGGCTTTTAGATCTTATGGATTAAGTACATTATTTATCTTTGATTTTGACCCTTTTTTCTACTACTTGCAGCTGTTTTCATAACACACTCCAGATCATAATTTATGTGCATAATTATAGCTCACAGATAATGAGCACAACCAGAAAATCCCAGAATTTTTGTTATTAATAGGAAAACGCAATTTATTTACATATTTTTAATCAAATATTGCAGATCAATAACTAAAAATCTTATATCCTAACTGACTAAAGAAGTTCTGAACTAAACGACAGAGAGATGATAAAGTGTTTTTTAGGTATTCGTTTTACTATTTAGTATAAAAATCTGAGTGATGTCGTTTAAAGTTGCATAAAGAATAGATGATATGTGGAATATAATCGTGTTGAACAAAATATTAGCACAACGGATTGCATTCAAGCTGGGGATTGATCAACCATAGATATTTTAATTTTGCAAAATTATCCATATTGGTAAGAAAAAATTATAAATTTTTGAGTATCTCTTCTATAAATTAAGGAAACGAGTTAGTTATGTTATTAAGTAAAAAATTCCGAGACGCGTTCACTTTGGTGTGCTTATTTAGCTTTCTCACCTTAGCCCATTTAAGTCTTGGGTATCAATTAAAGTTTATATATGTATTCAGTGCTTTTTCGATTCTAATATTGTTATCTAATTTTAGCTTCTCTATATATTGTATCTTTATACTTGCTATTGGATTAACTGGTGTGGTTTATTCTCCAGTAGGGTTGACTTATGGTTATCCTGATATTAATTCAGTAGGATCTTTAATTTATACCAACAAAAATGAAGCTATTGAATTCATCAGTGGGCTTCCTTTGTTTACCTATTTAGTTGCGTTGGCAATCATTGTCTTAATGTTTTTTTCTTTCAAGCTAAAAATAACTTTTAAGCGAAATAGTGTCATATTTCTGTCTCTTTTTTTTGTATTGTCAGCTTTTTGGTCACCGGTGAGAGGATATATAAAGTCTGATTTTAATCCTGATTTTAGTATATTAGCTTCTGGTTTACCTGAAGTCAGATTTTTTAGCGATCTGGTGGAGAGCTATAATGAAGTTAATTCTGAAAGGGTTAAATTTGCTGAAATAATAAAACAGAAGGATTCATGGCAGCCGGTGGTGGAAGAGGATAAATATGAAACATATATAATGGTAATTGGTGAAAGTGTTAGAAAAGATTTTATGAATACATATGGTTTTCCTTATAATAATACGCCGTGGCTGGACAAAGCCAATGGCAAGATATTTACAAATTATATTTCATCATCGGCGTCTACCCAGCTGTCTTTGACGAACTCACTTGCTCTGAAAGACGACAATACTATCAATTTAAACAACAGTGTCATAACGTTGGCGAAAAAAGCAGGGTTTTATACTTATTGGATATCTAACCAAGGTATGAAGAGTGCTTTTGATTCTCCGGTCGCTTTAATTGGGCAGCAGGCAGATAGTTTTAATTTTCTGAAAAGCGGCAGTTCTGATGACAGGCTTTATTTACCTGATGATAAATTGATGCCTTATATTAAAAAGGCGTTAATGTCAGAAAAGAAGAAAAAGCTGATTGTTATTCATCTGATGGGGTCTCATCCACAGGCATGCGTCAGAACTAATGGAAAATATGATCTTTTTTTACAATCGAAAGAAATTTCCTGTTATATAAAAAGTATCGCTAATACAGACAAGCTTCTTTCTGAAATTGTGTCTGAGGCGAATGATAATCATTTAAAATGGACTATGATGTATTTTTCAGATCATGGTCTTTCTCATGTTGATGAAGGAACCGAGCAGGAAAATCTGACACATAATGACAAGAATAAACAGAGTTTTCAGGTGCCTTTTTTTATTACCGGAAACGATTATTTTCATCGTGAAAAAATAACAGCGCAAAGAAGTGGATTACATTTTCTAACTTTATTTTCTCAATGGATTGGAATAAAGGAAAAAAAGATCCCCGATGATTGCAATATGATATCTAATAGCCAATGTAGTGGGCAAGGTAAGATTATTACATTTGAAAATGAAGTTAAAGATTATGATGAGTTGAATGAAGATTTCCTCGATACACAATTCGTCTCGGTGAAAAATAGTCATTAATCTATTTTTAATTATTTTAAATAATAATTTTATTGATTATTAAACTGTTGTGTAAAATTAAATGAGGTGAGCGGGTTTTCTCCTTGAATAAAATTCAGGGAGAAAAAGTCCTCTTACCATCATCCGCATTTTGTTAACACTATGACTTGAGCCAACTTTTCTTGCGTTAATTGAGATTAGTCGAGCCCTTTTGAAGGTGTTTCCCATATTCTGGAGAACCGTTTTACATTACTTGCTGTGTAAATAACGGTATGAGATATATTTCTGTGCCCGAGGTAATCTTGAATAAGGCGTGTATCTTTTCCCAAATCAGCGAGAGCATAACCGCAAGCATGTCTTAACATATGTGGGTAAGGTGAAATATTAACTAATGCTTGCTTGCCATAACGTTTTAATAAACCGTAAACTTGCTGGCGTGAAATCGCACCTGATTTTTGCGATAAAAAGACCCACGATGTATCTGATTCTCTCCACTGCTTCCTTATGTTAAGCCATTGATTTAACGCGCTGATTTCTTCTGGAACCAGTGGATGTGTTGTTGATAATCCTCCTTTTAGCCGCCTTACATGAATAATTTCCGAGTTAAGATCAAGATCGGATAGCATTAGATTACAGAGTTCACTGACTCTAAACCCATGAATGAAGCACATGAGTATCATGCAGTAATCTCTCTCAGCGTGACGACCTTGACGTGCTTTTTCTAAAATCGCATTAATTTCATGTCTTGTTAAGAATTTACGCTTCTTCATGAAAATAGTTCCTGTGAAATTTGAGCAGATAGTTATTGGTAGAAAATAATATTAATCTACCGGAATATATCAATTAATAGAGCTTTTATAAAATTATTGGCTGGTAATTCTATTTATTTTGGACAAAATCTATAAATACCTTTTTCAGATAGTTATAAATCGTCATTTTTTAATAGAAAATATCAGCTTGTAAACTTTGTAATTATATATTTGGAAACTATTAGACAATAAAAAGAAACTAAACAGAATGCACCAAACTGTAAATATGTTCCTACAAAACTACCTCTTAAGTCAAATTTAGTGTAATTCCAGATTGCCAATATTTAACTATTTATAATATATATATTTTCTTAGATATTTTTTACTATTTTCAGTAAGTAATTTAAATTACATTGTAAAATATCAGTCAATTCATCTGAATTCAGTCAGATATTAATTAATTACTTGGGTTATTAATTTTAAATAATATGAAATTTTGAATTTTTACTCTAAATTATTATGTCTTATTAGTATTTTTAACCAAATAAAACAGTTTGGTGCATTTTGTTTGGTTTTAAAAAATATTAATCCGAAATTTTGAAACCCTATTTTGTGCCGGATATCGGGTGCATGGATCGGGAATCCTGCGCTGCTATTTTTTTATGGTTATGGGTATTTTATCCTTAAATTCAAGGAATTAATTTACATGAAATTGAATAAATTGGTTATGGCTCTGGGATTGGGCATGGCTTTGGTCGCGGGTTCTGTAAATGCGGCTAATCCTAGCCAAGGTCATGGGACTGTGACTTTTACGGGTTCTATCATTGATGCGCCTTGTTCAATCACCCCGGAAACGGTTGATCAGATTGTACCATTGGGTTCTATCTCTAACGCGTCTTTGAAAAACGGCGGTCGTTCTTCTTCTAAGTCGTTCAAAATTTCTTTAGAGAACTGCACGACTGAAACGATAAATACAGTAACAACCACGTTTACCGGTGCCAAATCCAGTATCACTGGCGGTGATGATCTGCTGGGTATTGAAGGATCGGCTAAAGGCGCAGGCATTGCGATCACTGATGGGGGTGGCAATAAGATTAAACTGGGTACCCCTTCTCCCGCAGTAGCACTGCATGATGGTAGTAATGATCTGAACTTCGCTGCTTATCTTCAGGGTGATACCGGGCTTGATGCAGTTGTTCCGGGTGATTTCACCGGCATTGCCAATTTCCAACTGACTTATCAATAACTCTTTCATGCATGGAAACGCCTACAGGGAGGCAGGTGTTTCCTAATCAAAAATTTTGAATGAATTTGGTCGGAGAGAAGTCATGAGCCGATATTCTGCCGTTGTGGTGGTGCCCTGCCTGCTAATGTTTTCCTGCATTGCTGCCGGCGCTGAAGCGACTGTACCACGAGGAACACAAGGGCATGGTCGCGTTAGCATGCAAGGCGCCATTATTGATTCGGCTTGTGCGATTGACGCAGGTAGTCGTGACCAGACGATCGCGTTAGCCACGGCTCCGGTAAGCCGGATAGTACATGATGGACAGGTACCTGCTCGCCCCTTTTCCATCCACCTGATTAATTGCGTACTGACCTCTGCCACATTGGGGAAGCCTGACTGGCATCGCTTTCAGATGACGTTTGACGGCATGCCTGATGGGAATAATTTTCGATTGTATGGTGTAGCACGAGGTGTCGCGTTGCAAATTACTGACATATACGGCAATCAGGCTTATCCGGGAACGCCATTACCTGTGGGGGATTTACAGGAAGGGCATATGACTCTTAGTTACGCGATGCGATTGGTGGGTAATCACCAGTTATTGCAGGCGGGGCAGTATCGAACCACTGTCCGGTTCAAGCTGGATTATCACTAATCATCGATCAGAGAATGTTATGGTTTTGTTTTTTGGTTTGACCGCCGAACATGACAGGGTGGTCCCGGTTCGGCGTGTCCTGAATTCTTTTACTGTTTTGGGATTACTTGCCTTGGTTGGGACTCATGTTGCGTATGCGGAAGAAGAAATTGAATTTAATACCGACGTATTGGATGTTCAGGATCGTTCGCGGATTGATTTAAAAGAGTTTTCCCGTGCTGGTTATATTATGCCGGGGGATTACCAGATGATGATACGCCTGAATAAAAACGAGCTGTCTGAGATGCCGGTGACTTTTATGGTGCCACCGGATGATCCGAAGGGCAGTGTGGCCTGTCTGCCGCCTGATATGGTGAAGCAGCTAGGACTGCGGGCGGAATGGGAATCAAAGATTACTTGGTGGAACAATAATCAGTGTCTGGAAATTAACACGCTGCCAGGAATGATGGTGCGCGGCGATTTGGGCAGCGATACGTTATATCTGAGTGTGCCGCAAGCTTATCTTGAATACAGCTCATCAGACTGGGATCCGCCATCACGTTGGGATGAAGGGATTTTGGGAATGATGTTTGATTATAACGTCAACGCTCAGGTATCTAAGCCGGCTAAGGGAAATGAGAATCATAATATCAGTGCCAACGGCACAACCGGGATAAACTTTGGGGCGTGGCGTCTGCGGGCAGATTGGCAGTCACAATATAACCACATCACTGGACGGGAAGGGAGTACAGAGAGAAATTGGGATTGGAGCCGTTACTATATGTATCGGGCGATACCGCATTGGCAGGCCAAACTGACACTGGGTGAGGATTATCTCAATTCAGGTATTTTTGACAGCTTTCGTTTTACCGGGGCGAGTCTGGTGACGGATGACAATATGTTGCCGCCAAACCTGCGTGGTTATGCGCCGGAGGTGACTGGCGTGGCGAAAACCAATGCCAGAGTGACCATTCGTCAGCAGGGCCGGGTGTTATATGAGACTCAGGTTGCGCCCGGCCCATTCCGTATTCAGGACATCAATGATGCGGTCAGTGGCAAACTGGATGTCCGGGTGGAAGAACAGGATGGTGGCATACAGGAATTTCAGGTCGATACAGCGAGCATTCCTTATCTGACCCGTCCGGGCCGGGTGCAGTACAAACTGGCGGCGGGTAAGCCGACCAATTGGAAGCACCATAGTGAGGGGAACGGCTTTGGGTTGGGCGAATTTTCCTGGGGGATAAACAACGGTTGGTCACTGTATGGTGGGTTATTGGGGGCCGGAGATTATAACGCGCTGTCGTTGGGGGTAGGGCGTGATCTGATGGCCTTCGGTGCGTTGTCGTTTGATGTGACTGAATCCCGTGCCCGCTTACCGGATGAGGGTAAAACTTTGACCGGCGGCTCTTATCGTCTCAGTTATTCCAAGCGTTTTGAGGAATATGACAGTCAGGTGACGTTTGCGGGTTATCGCTTCTCAGAACGTGACTTCATGAGCATGAGCCAGTATTTGGATCGCCGTTATCACGATGGGGATGCGGAGAGTAATAAAGAACTTTATACCATTATGTTGAATAAACAGTTCACGGATTTAGGGATCAGTACTTATCTGAACTACAGCCACCAGACTTACTGGAACCAGTCGAACAATGATCGCTACAACATATCGGTATCACGCTATTTCGGTATTGGAACCATTAAGAATATTAACCTGAACCTATCGGCTTATCGTAATAAATATGAAGGTAAGAATGACGATGGCATGTATATGACGTTATCCCTGCCGTGGGGGAATTCAGGAACGATCAGTTATAACGCGATGGTCAACCGCAAAGGTAATTCCAATACGGTAGGTTATTACGACCGGATTAATGAAAACAGCAGCTATCGTTTAGCGGCGGGTACCAGTATTGACGGTAAGGCAGCGGCTAACGGCTATTTAACCCATTACGGTGATCTTGCCCAACTGACGACAAGTGCGAGTTATCAGGATGGGCGTTATACCTCGGCGGCGCTTGCTGTTCAGGGTGGGGTGACTGTCACGTCAGAAGGTGCGGCATTGCATCGCATCAATACGCCGGGTACGACGCGTCTGATGGTAGATACCGATGGTGTCGGGGGTGTCCCGGTGAAAGGCTTCGGTGCGATTACCCATACCAATATGTTCGGTAAGGCGGTGATCTCTGATGTAAACAACTATTACCGCAACAGTGCGAGTATTGATTTGAATAAGCTACCGGACAATGTGGAAGCAATACGGTCGGTACAACAAGCGACGCTGACGGAAGGGGCGATTGGCTACCGTAAATTTCAGGTGATATCCGGTGAGAAAGCGATGAGCATGATCCGTTTGTCGGACGGGAGTATACCTCCGTTTGGGGCCACCGTATTGAATCAGGATAAACGGGAGATTGGCATCGTCAATGATGGTGGGAATACCTACCTGAGCGGGATAAATCCGGGGGAGAAACTGGATGTACGCTGGGATGGGGAGTTGCAGTGTGTGATTGAACTGCCGCATGAATTATCAATAGTCGAAGAGATGGCCTCGTTATTACTGCCTTGCCAGTTGGCTGGCGGTAATAAGCAGCCATAGTTTCAACTAACAGGCAGCGTGAAAACCTTGTTGCTGTCACCAGAACTTATCGCGGTGACCCGTAATGACGCTGAAATGACATATTCTGAGAATGAGTAATTGAGCATGAAATTGAAGAAAACAATGAATGCAGTAACGATCGCAGCCCTGAGTTTGTCAGTGGTCAGTGAGTCAATGGCGGCCATTGCACTGGATCGTACCCGGATAGTGTTTAACGGTGAGGATAAATCCACCAGTATGGATATCAGCAACCAGAACAAAGAGTTGCCGTACCTGGCTCAGGGCTGGATAGAAGATGAACAGGGTAACAAAATCAATGGTCCGTTAGTGGTGACACCGCCGGTGCAGCGAGTGGAGCCGGGGGCAAAGAGCCAGGTGAAAATACAGTCACTGCCGGCAATAGCACAGCTGCCACAGGACCGGGAAAGCCTGTTCTATTTTAATTTGCGTGAAATTCCGCCGCGCAGCAAGAAACCGAACACATTGCAAATTGCGCTGCAAACTCGGATAAAACTGTTCTATCGGCCAAAGGCGATTTTTGCCAGTCGCACTGATCTGGATAACCCGTGGCAGGAGAAGATGACACTGACACGTCAGGGGGATCAATATCAGGTGAACAACCCGACTCCGTATTACATCACCGTGGTGGATGCGTCGAATCAGCTTAAAGGGAAAACTGTGGCGGATTTTAAGCCATTGATGGTGGCGCCAAAAAGCAGTGCGGTGCTGAGTGGGAGTGCGGGGGCTTTGGGAAGTGCGCCGGTACTGACCTACGTCAATGATTTTGGTGGCCGGCCACAACTGACTTTTAGCTGTGCAGGAAACCAGTGTCAGGTGGCTGAACGTTCGTCGTAACGGGCGAAGCCGCGAGGAGCGACAATGAACATAAAGCGGGCAGGTTGCGCACTGGTGTTGGCGATCTTACTGATACCGGTGACGGTGAGTCAGGCGGTGGAGAACCGGGTTGCGGATATAGATAGTCACCACGGTGAACTGCATGTGTTTGGTATGTTAACTGAGGCGGCGTGCCGTCTGGATATGACTTCTGAGTGGCAGGAAGTGAGTTTGGGGACGACGCTGAACAGTGATTTACGCCAGCCGGGAGATAAAGGCACGCCGATACCGTTCACCCTGAAATTCCGCGACTGTTTACGGACCAAAGGGGCGGTGCGAGATACCCGGACAGGCAATCTGACGTGGAGTAACTTGCAGCCGGTGGTGACCGTCAGTTTTGTGGCTGCGGCGGATCGGGATTATCCTCATCTGGTACGGGTGGCGGGTATCACCGGGTTGGGATTGCAGATCACAGATACTGCTAACAATGATGTCCGATTGGGAGAACGGGGACGCCCGCATTTTGTGGCAGCGGGGCAGGATAGTCTGGTGTATTACGTGACGCCGGTGCGAACGTCGGGAGCATTGGAGGTCGGGCATTACTGGGCAGTGGTGGATTTTAGGGTGAATTATGACTAAGCCTCTGCGAATAAGAAAGCCATACCGCAGGCGAAAAAAATGGGTTGTATTACTGCTGGGTTGTCTGCTGAGTGCTGGTGTTCAGGCTGATTTACCGACAAAAAGGGTAAACGTCGCAGCAACGCCAGTGAGTAGTCTTTCGGGTAAAACGCCGGTCAATATTTATGGCGTTGTTATCGCGCCTCCACCTTGTGTGATTAATAATGGTAATACTATTGATGTGGATTTTGGTGAAGTGATGATTACTCGTATTGATGGGGTTAATTACATGAAGCCGGTTAAGTACACGGTGAAATGTGAAAAAATGCCGGCCAATGCGATGAAAATGATGATATCGGGTAACACTGCCAGTTTTGACCGGGCAGTGTTACAAACCAATCACTCTGGGCTTGGTATCGCGGTTATTCATAACGGACAGAGATTACTCGTCAATGACTGGATGAAATTTACCTACCCGGATTTTCCTGAGTTACATGCGGTGCCGGTAAAAAATATGACGGCAGTATTGAAAGGTGGTGGTTTTGGCGCAGCTGCCACGATGATGGTTGAATACCAATGAACAGGAGACACTGATGAAGCATTTGATTTATTGTGCTTTCTGGACGGTTTTCCTGGGATTGATCAGCGTGATGCCGGGGCAGGCGGCAGATAATATGTGGTTTCATGGCACACTGCTTGAACCGCCCCCTTGCATTATTAATGACGGTAATATGATTGACATCTATTTCGGTCATAACGTTGGAATACATCAGGTGGATGGGGTGAATTATACCCAACCGGTGAATTATCAATTGGTGTGTGCGCCTAATGTTTCAGGCTGGAGTTTAGGATTGACGGTGATTGGCCCACAGACTTCATTTGATGCTGCTGCTTTGAAAACGAATATCACCAATTTGGGTATTCGTCTGACTTTGGATGGTAAAGCATTCACTCTTAACAAACGTGTTCCGGTGACATCACAGAAACTGCCGGTGATACAGGCTGTGCCGGTGAAAAAACCGGGAAGCACGTTACCAGAAGGGGCATTTGAAGTGACGGCGACATTACTGGCGGAATACCAGTGAAAGGAAAGCCAATGAACTATTTCAAGTTATTCGTGTTGCGCGTTAGTTTTATGATTGTTACTACGGCGGTTTATGGCAATCAGCTGGTACAGGCTGCGGATAATATGCGTTTTTACGGCGCATTGGTTGAAGAACCCTGCACGATTAAACCGGGTGATGAAGATATCCGGCTCGATTTGGGCACGATTGCTGAAAAATATTTGTATATGCATGGCAGGACCCATAGTGAGCCTTTTCAGCTAAAGCTGTCTGGCTGTGATATGAGTGTGGGGAAATCTATTAAACTGACATTCAATGGGGTGGAAAATACACAACTTCCGGGTTTATTAGCATTAGGCGCGGGTAGCCAGGCTTCCGGGATTGCCATTGGTATCGAAACGGCTGAAGGCAAACGGTTGCCGTTGAATAAAGACGGGGATGCCTATCCGCTAAAAGAGGGTGAAAACGTGATTATCCTGAAAGCGTATGTGCAGGCTGAACCAACGGCGTTGGTTAACCAGACGATAAAACGGGGCGTGTTTCATGCTATTGTGACATTTAATCTCAACTATGACTAATCGCACAGTTTTGGTTTTATTTTATTAGGTAAGTAAATGAAAAAATTATTCTCTGCTTGTCTGGTATTTTTATCGCTGTTCTCATCAGGTGCTGCGGCATCAATATTTTCATATATCACTAAATCTGAAGGTGTTCCGACAAATGCCTATTATACTTTTGTGATTGAACGTTGGGACGAAGAAAACGATTTTACGCCAAATCCTTGTTATGGTTATTCTGCGTGTTGGGTGTCTGTTAACCATCGTCATAGTGTAGACGGTTATTCAGGGCAGCCATATAAACTATTCAATATCCGTGTAGAGAGATACAGGACGATGAAACAAGTTCAGGCTCAGATATTGAAACAAACCAGTTTTCCAATTACCGGAATTGCAAAACATGTTGGCCCGGCTATTCAGTTTCATCAGGAATGTGTGGGGTTGTTTTATGAAACTGATCGAAATGGTTTTAGAGGGAGACTATTGCCGGGATCTTTATGTGGTGTTGCACCCCCTCCGATAGGTTTTTGTCAAGTAAGTGAGGGGTCAGTTGAACTTAATTACGGTAATATTGATGAAGCAGAATTGGAAGGCGCAAGCAGAACTGAGAATATTAATGTGACCTGTAATAGAGATATAGAGATTGTTGTGACAGCGACGGGTCCTGATAGGGGATTCGTACCGTTGAGAAGTGATGGTAGTTTAAAAGCCCAGTTGTTATTAAATAATAGAAGAGGCGAAGAGGGTGTTTCTGTTTTTGTACCGGCTGGAGGAAGCGTACCAGTTATGGTGAAATCAGTTTTACAGAAAAATGGCAAAGTAGAAGCCGGTCCTTTTTCTGGATCAGGGGCAATAATTTTGGCAATGCCATAAAATAGGGTGTTATTTTAAGCTAAAGGTTGGGATGAAAATGAGACAAGATCATCTATTAGTAGGGAAGCGTATTCAGAAAAGAAGGAAAGAATTAGGCATGACCGCAGTAAAATTGGCGGAGCAAATAGCTATCAGCCAACAACAACTTTCACGCTATGAGAGAGGGATAAACCGCATTAATTTATCCCATTTGGTGCAGATTGCTTCAATATTGGATACACCGATAAACTGGTTTTTCCTTGATTGTTGTTATCCTGCAACCAATAACAGCGTCAGTAAATTAACAGACCAATATATTCCTATTGCGGAAGCGACATTGGGTAAATTTGGATGTTAACTGATTATGGCTTAAATAGGGGGAAGATATAAACCGGTTGATGGCTGAGTTTCGTGACCGACGGAACGGTCACTTTAATGGTTTTTTGTCAGTGATATCGCCACAATAAATGAATAGTTTATTCTTATCTATTTATTTTATTTTTTTAACAATCATTAATGCTATAACTGAAATATTTATTGAAATTTTAGAATAAAGTCACCACCAACGTGTAACTCTCTTGCGCCTTCCCATTCTGCTCCTTTTAACTCATGATCGAGATATTTTTCCGGTAACTCTTTATCTGAAAAAATCAGTTTCATAACCTCAATCATATCGTTCATATTTCTACGACCAGCCCGATTATAACGTTCCCAAGACTTTGCAAAAGTACGTGTATACTCTATCCGTCGGGGTAATTTACTCCGTTTGTTGTTTATCATTCAGTCCCTTGAGCATGGTTTCTACAGAGTGATAACGATGTTCTGCTTTTATTTCCAGTTCTTTGGCTTCTTGTAAGGCTGCCAGTGTCTTAGTAGAGGGGCGTCGTTTAACTTCAAAGGGTAACCCTTGAGATTGCACAACTTGTTCTAAGAATAGACGAATGGCACTGCTGACGGTGAGGCCACAATCATTCAGGACAGTCATAGCGTTGTTTTTCAGCTCTTCGGAGATCCGTGTCTTAATACTTGTTTGCATGATATCCTCCTCATTATGTTGTGAGTACATTGTGCCCACAAATAAACTTGAATTCAACTTTTTCTTACTTGCCAATGGTGAGGAAGCAGTTAAAGAGTATGATACGGATGTTGATTTATTTAATGATATAACTGAAAGATTCATTGAGCTTTTACGACACCCTCTTTACGGCGGGGAGCAGTCACAAGAGTGAAAAAATTAAGAGTATTATCAATTTTTTTTAAATTCATAGAAGCAATTATTGGTTTTTTGTTGGTTGTTCTATTTTATTGAAATTCCACGATAAAATTAGAAAGCTTTTTGTTTTAAAGGTTTTTTGTGATGAGTGATACTCAGCGTGTTTATCTGACATTCCCATCATTAAAAAATGTGTTCTCTGACTACGGAAGCACCCATTTCAGATACAGGTGCTTCCGTATTTGCAACAGTATTAATTACATAAAATATACATTATACCAATAACACCGCATCTAACCCCGCATTTCTGTTATTTCAATTTCTTTATCGAAACGTAAATGCTCATCGGCAGCCATTGGAATTAACCAACGTAAGTTATAGATAACATTATCGGGTAATGCATTTGTTTCATAGATATTGACGATCTCTTTTTCAATAGATTTTGCAGAATAAACCCGATCATCACACATAGAGAGAAAATTTACCCGATAAACGTCAGGGCGAGTTAAGACAGTAAATAGTCGCCATTCTTCAGGGCGTGTTTCAATTCCTGCTTCTTCAGCGAATTCTCTTGCCATTGCCTGTTGAGGGTTTTCACCTGCCTCTATTTTACCGCCAATCCCGTTAAGTTTCCCTGTTTGCCAACTGGGTTGTAATTTTGAGATTAAAGCGACATGTTTTTTATCTTTAGAAAACATAAATCCAGTTACATAATGAATCATTATTTTTTCCACTATTATTATTGAATGACTAATGTTTGATTTCTATCTGGTCCATATGAGACGTACTTGATAGGAACTCCAGCATAGTCTTGAATAAAAGACAAGAAGTTAATCAATTCGGTGGGAAGCTCTGCCAAGTGTGTATATGATCCGTTAAGCTCTCCCCAGCATTTAAAGGTTTTATAGATAGGTTTTGCTCTATCTAACTGTAATAATGCGTTATCACAACTCACGATTTCATCGTCAATGTCATATGCAATAGCCGCTTTTATTTCGTGTAAGCCAGCAAGAACATCAACATTCGTGATTGCCAGTTCGGTTACCCCATTGAGTTTTACCGCATGTTTAATCAGAGATAAATCCAACCAGCCACAACGTCTTGGTCTTTTTGAAACGGTACCATATTCGTTTCCACGTTCCCGAATATAGTCAGCTTTCTCGTCAGATAATTCTGTGGGGAATGGTCCGTTGCCTACGCGGATCATATAGGATTTCATCACACCGACAATATGTATTTTCTGCGCCGGTATACCTATCATAGCAAAACAAGTTTGAACTAATGTTTGATACGCTACGGTATAAGGATAAGTACCGAAACTATTATCTAAGAAAGTGGCTTGTGATGTTTCAAGTAAAACATCTTCTCCAGCATTCAGTAAATCACCGATAACTTCATTGGTGAATGTGAAATAAGGCTCTATTCTCTTGCCATATTGATGCGTTTTTTCTAACATCTCTTCAAAATCTAATGTGGCTTCTTCATTAAAAACATGATTAATCTGTTTTTCCCTGATATCCCAAAGAAATTCTAATTTAGTTCTTAATTTCTCTTTATCTAAGGTATCAATAAGCCGGATACCATGACGATTAGATTTATCTTCAACACAGGCACCGACGCCGATACCAACCGAGCCTATTTTATTTTTACCTTTATATTTCTCTGATGCTTTATTTAGCTCGGCATGTAATGGTAAAACAATATGGCAGCGGGGATCGATAAATATGTTAGAGTTAATGTTTTCTTTTTGTATGAAATCAATCTCTTTAATGAGTATCGGTAGGCTAATTAACGCTCCTTGACATATATATAAATTTTTTTCATTCAATGATGAGGGTAATTGGGAGAATGATCCTCTTATGTTTCCACATTGTACACTATGGCCGGCATTTGCTCCGCCATTAAATCTGGCGACGTTATTAATATTAACGGATAAATAGTCAACAAATTTTCCTTTCCCTTCATCTCCGAATTGGAGTCCAACGACAGAAATTAACATAAATTTATTCCTTTTATTTATGGAGTTAGCATAGATAATAGTTAAACTTTATCTTTAATCATTTATTTTTAAATGACCAAACAGATTTCTTTTTATTATGGTTATTTTTGGCAGTTATTTTTAATAAATCCCTTTTTATTGTTTATATACCAGCGAATCGGCTATTAATAATGCTTCACTTAAGGTATCAACAATGGGGACACCTGCGGTTTCAAGACTTATACGGCTGTGGGTTCCCCCGGTATATAGAATGGCATGAGTACCTGCCGCTAATGCCGCAATGGCATCATCAGTAGCATCACCAATAACAACACTTTGCTCAGGGGAAATATTGAGGTTTTTTACGTGATTAACCAATTGCACTGATTTGCCGGTTGTCAATAATGGCGTATTTCTGCCATCTATACAGGTAAAGAATTTGCCAATGCCATGATTGTCAATCATAGGCAACAATTCATCATGTTGCATCAGTGAGCATAATGATTGAGTAGCACCAGCTTGATAGCGGGAAGCAAGTAACTGGCTTACGCCTTCAGTTAAACTGGCTTTTTGCAGGCCCGGTCGATAGTGAAGATTAAATGTGTTTCCGATCACTGACCATTCAGAGGATGAGGGTTCACGCCCAATCACTTGTTTATAGAACGCTTGTACCGGAACACAATAATATTCCCGATATTGTTCCAGCGTCAGTGGTCCAATGCCAATTTCAGCAAGTGCAAAATTCGTTGCATTTAACGCTGCGTTGACGTCATTAAGCAATGTTCCATTCCAATCCCAAATAATATGTGCTGTTGCCATAATCAATTATTTCCCTTTTCCAAACTAATTTTCCGAGCAGAACATTCAGGGCATTGATGTGCCAAGGTCTTAAATGCATCTATTGGTTGCTCACAATTCAGTGGTGTTTGTGATTCCAGATTCGATAGAAAACGCAATAATTTTGTTGCCCATGTTGAGTCTGCCAGGGTGTCATGAAGGACAGATAACAAACTGTATGAATAGGCGACCCAATCCGCAGTGGTTGTATGAGCATATTTACCATCAGTTAAGAGCTGGGTAACCAAACTGTTTAGTACCCGATGATGTCTGAAACACCAAGGTGTCAATACATCTAAAGTTTCGGGGCTAAATATACGATCAGGATGCCCATAAGTACGGGTACGTAATAGTTTTTCCCAGTGTAGTTCGATGGCTAGTGCTTTCGGACGTTGCCCGGTTTCCGTTATCACCAAGTCGATCGCCTGACGTAAGGTATCTCCTGTTCCACAATTATCATCAATAATCGTCACTGTTTGCCCAGACGGAATGTCATGTCCCCACAGGCGATTGCTCTTATTAGATGCATCGTCGTAGCGTGAGATTTTCACTAAATTGAGATCGCTGCCCCATGCCGCTGCGGTGACTGCCGCCGCCGATGATCCTCCCAACATAATGCCAACAACCGAGGCGTTTGGGCATGCATCAATTTGTGCCACGGCTAACGTTAACAGGTGATTATCCCCTTCAATATACGGTCTGGGCACTTTGTGTTCCGAAGAAAACGGCAATTTCAGGTCACGGATCGAGGAGGATGAAAAAGTGAATGCTGTGCCTGTCAGTGTTGAGCTGACGACTTTAGCGCACTCTTTGACCCCATCAATGAACGGCACAATATCTTCGTTAACGGTTTGCGGAGAGCTTAATAAGCTATCAATAACTCTGAGCAACTTTGCCAGGATATGATCGGCTAATATATATTTTGATGGGGTGGCACACAGCTCATCTGTACACTGGAGTTGAGTGATGTGCTCCGCGTAATATTTCGCTGTCGCTAATAGGTCCTGGCAAGATTTTTGTTCGTAATAGGCAACGCCGCGGGAACCGACGAATTCCGATGTCTCTGTGAGTAAGCCCGGAAGCGACACGACTTCTTTTGCTAAATAGCCTGCTTCAGGTATGCCGCGCAACTCACCCAATAAACCAATAGCGCGAAGATCCAAAGCCGGAGATAAAGAGAATGTCCAGGACATATTCAACTCCTCGGCGATTGCGTTGCGGCAAGGGCATCTTCGAGAGAAACTTTACCGATATGTAAAGCCTGACCAAGAATTGCACCTTCAACACCCAGCGTGTACATGTCCGCTAAAGCACGCAGATCATCTATGCTTGATACCCCGCCGCCGGCAATCACGGGTGATGAAGTTTGCGCACAGACTTCACGTAATAGGGTGAAATTTGGTGAACTCATCATGCCGCCCCGCTCAACATCGGTCACGACGTAGCGCTGACAACCTTGTCTATCAAGGCGTTCAAGTACATCCCAGAGATTGCCATTGTTGACATTCCATCCGTGGGTTGTCAGTTGATAACCTTCTGATGTGCTTCTTACATCTAAGGCGATTGCGATTTTATCGCCATGCTCTGCAATAGCCCGGGCACACCAATCTGGTTTTTCTAATGCGGCGGTTCCCAAATTAACCCGCTGGCATCCGGTTGCTAATACTTTGCTCAAAATCGCTTCATCTCTGATCCCGCCACAGACCTGGACATGAATATCGACTGCGGCAATAACATCAGCAATCAAATGGCTGTTTGAACCTCGCCCTGATGCCGCATCAAGATCAACAACATGTATCCATTTCGCCCCGGCATTTTGCCAGGCCAGTGCGACCTCTACCGGGGTACCTAAAGGTCTCCGCAATGTTGAATTTTCACCACGGGTTAATCGAATCGCAGAATTCGATGTCATCGCTATGCCGTCAACAATATCAACAGAGGGAAAGACCTCAAATGTTTCCTTACTTATCATTAGATTCACCTAAATAATCCCAAATATATAATTTATAAACTAATAACAATATGTGATTAATTCAATTATAGGTTGTAACTTAATTAACAGAGATTCTTCTTGGTTCTTTGAAAATGAACAGATTAATTAATGATTCAAGTTAATCGTTCATCAACTCATAGTAATGGAAAGAAAAAATTTCTCAACATAGTTATAACGAATTAAATAAATTATATGGCTTTATTCGGTTGCTGAATCTCATGTTTAATTAATAATTTACTTAATAAGAGTTAGTTTGTCATTGGAGAAATATAAGTTCGGTTGAAATGTGCTGAAAATCAACACTGACTTTATTTTAAATAGGAGGATTGATTACTCTTAATCAATATGCTGATCACCTAACAATAAGTAATGCTGTTTTTTTTAGGTAAATGTTTTATATATTGTAGTCTGTATTAAATAAATGAATCATATTGACTGTAAGTGAATAAATTTAAATAATTTAATTCTGCTGGTTGCTTTGTCTGTTTATATTCATATATATTATGACAGGTGTCTATTTTATCATTAATATTAATATAATTACGAATATGTAATTTCATTAATCACTTTGTTGGTGGTTTATATTTTTAATTTCATTAATTTGAAAACATATAATGTGAAATAATCTTATTGGAAAGATTAATTATAAAGGATTAAAACACAGGGTAATTGAGTAAACGCAGTCTGGTAACAGACTGCGATTCACCCAATTAATATTTTTTTAATTCAGGAAAATGCCAACAATGGTGAGATACACAATAGGAATCCGGTAAAGATAATCAGGATCAGCGATATTCCTTTATATTTGTGCAACGCTGGCACTTTGTAGACCAAATAAGCCGGGATTAGGCAACCAACCATACCGAATATTGGGCTACAGATTGATGTAAAACTCAGTACCGGTGCATTCAGAATAATCGCTCCCCAAGCCAGCAGGATAGCGAAAATCATGATGCCTTTTTGTACCCAGTTTTTATTGATTCTTTCTGCTGGCATGATACGCGCCAGAATATTCATCACTATGCCTTGGGTTGCTTCACGGAAGCCAAGATAAACGCCAAAGAAGGCGGTCATCACAGCAAAGATATTCAGCAAGACACTGATAGCCGTTACCCAGCCCCCGGGAAAGAATTTTGCCGCAATCGCCAAAGCAGAGATATTTTGTTCATAAGCTTGAACCGCTTCATCATGTCCCATTGCTAAGGTGAATGAAACTGCATAGAAGAAGACCGTACAGAACAGGACGCCAAAGGCGATATTCATCGCTCTTAATGCCTTATAGCGGGCAACTTCACGATTTTTCTGGTGATGGCGATAAGAGATAACCATTGGGCTTAAGGTTTGAATAAACAGAATGGAAGTCAGGGTAAATGGCAGCGTAATGATCGCCTGTTTTATCAGCGTTCCTGCTGGTGGCAGCGCGCCGATATTATATAAGTGCCACATACCTATCATGGATAAGCCAAGCGTCGCGACGACAAACAGTTTGGACAGCACCATAAAGCTGGATAATTTGAACAGGAATCGCTCACCACAGGATGAAAGCGCAACCAGAATACAAATCAGTACCAGTCCGTAGAGAGGATTGTCGGATAATAAACCTTCAGTGACGCCGAAAGTTTGCAGGTAGGAAGCGCTGTCATTGGTGATGGCTGTTGAGTAAACAAACATCCAAATTACCAGCATAACAAAGTAGAGCGCACCCAGCAGAATGCCCCAGTTTTTACCGAGATAACCGCTGATAACGCTAGGGTAATCTTTGCATTCGGGGGATTCCGCCAACGTATTGATAAACAGACGTTGGAACAGGTACATCGCCGGATAACCAATCACCGATGACAGCAGGAAAACCCACAATCCCATCAAACCAACCTGAACCGGCAGGAAGACAATACCGGCACCGATTGCCATGCCGATGCTCATGATGATCCAGCCAACATCAAGATTGTTGAATTTGATAGCTTCCCGCCATTCATTTTCAGTCATGTTTGCCCGCTTTGCCGCAGGAGAATCTGCGACCATGATAGGGTTATTTTTTGCCGTTTCCAAAATGGCTCTCGCTTATTATTTACGTTAAAAATGTAAGTGTTATAGGGAAGAGATGCAGCATGATGATGCCAACCCTATTTTTTGAGATTCGTATATATCAGTGTATTTCACTATGCAGATTAGTCGTCAGTAAGAAGATAACGGGTGTACATTTTCGCGTTACAGAATAATCGATCAGGTATAAGTGAAAAATAGAAATTATTTTTTAATGACATAAATTGATAGATCATAGTGAAGTATTTTAATTAACTGATTTTAGTTTCTTTTTATTCTGTTATAAACAGTGAAAAGAAGAAAATTGAGCAAAAAAAACCAACAATTATAAAAAATAATGGTAAGTGGCTTTCACATTAGATAGTTTAAACAGAGATAACAGAATAAGATAATGATTTATGTCAATTAAATATAAAATATCAAAATGTTTCACTGCCGGTATCGGGTATTGTTGCAAATAAAGAACCATGCTGGAATATCTCTGTCAGTTATTCACATGGCATGGTTCAGGTAAATTCAGCAGGAAAATGGGCTAAGAGTTTTTCTCTTCCTGCTGCTCTTTTTGACGAATTTCTCTATACCAGCGAGGATGATGTTTCTTCGCCCAGCCGCGGGTTACCCAGCCTTCCACCATCGATCGGATAGAGCCTTTCACCCAAAATGCGGCGTAGGCATGTATCATAATCAGCAGGATTAGGCCAACTCCGGCCAGAGAGTGCACCAGAAGCGCAAGCCGGATCAGCGGGATAGAGAAGAAATCGGCAAAATAGGGACGCCAGATAATCACGCCACTGATAGCCAGTAAGATCAGGCAGCCGCTGATAGACCAGTAAATACCTTTTTGACCCAGGTTATATTGGCCGATATCGCCGGCTTCCTCATTTTTCAGGACCTTATGGATGTTTTTTAGCCAGACAATGTCTTCTTTGTCGATAAAGTTATGCTTGAAGTATCTGAAAAACATAAAGATAAACAAGAAAAACATCATGGAGCCGATAAACGGATGTAATATCCGTGCTAACTGAGGTGTGCCGAAAATATTCATTAACCAGTTAAAGGATGGGAAGAAGAACCCCAACCCACTGATCCCCGTAAACAGAAAACAGAGCACCACTGACCAGTGATTCACCCGTTCAATCGGTGAGTGGCGGAGAATCGTATCCTTCTTTTTCATTACAACTCCTCCCGATTAGCTGATTTTGTCGGTACCTCATCATCTTGACGGGCATGTTCTTCGTCTTCTTCGCTGGTGCGGTTTGGACCAATGCCGACATAGTGGAAGAGGCTGGCGGCGAATGTTGCGGCAAAACCCACCGCTGCCAGTGGTTTCCAGATACCTTTCCAGAAAGTCACGGTTGGGCTGATGGTCGGATTATCCGGCAAACCGTGATAAAGCTGCGGTTTATCCGCATGATGCAAGACGTACATAACGTGCGTACCACCAACACCTGCGGGATCGTATAACCCGGCGTTCTGATAACCACGGCCTTGCAGTTCAGTTACCCGTTCGGACGCCAGATTTTTCATATCTTCTTTGGTGCCGAAATGGATTGCCCCGGTCGGACAGGTTTTCACGCAGGCAGGTTCCTGGCCGACACCAACACGATCAACACATAGGGTACATTTATATGCCCGATTGTCTTCTTTATTGATCCGCGGTACGTTGAATGGACAACCCGCGATACAATAACCACAGCCGATACAGTGTTCTGACTGGAAGTCCACAATGCCGTTCGCATACTGGATAATCGCACCTTCTGACGGACAGGCTTTCAGACAGCCCGGATCCGCGCAGTGCATACAGCCATCTTTGCGGATAAGCCACTCCAGTTTGCCGTGCTCTTCCACCTCAGAGAATCGCATCACGGTCCATGATTTAGCGGTCAGATCGGTTGGGTTATCATAAACACCGACATTAAAACCCACTTCGTCACGGATATCGTTCCATTCTGAACAGGCCACCTGACAGGCTTTACAGCCAATACAGGTGGTGACATCGATCAATTTTGCCACTTGTTCCTGATGATCACGCACACCAGGTGCTGGGGTAAAGGAATGGGTAGCAGATTTACGAATAATGTCTTGAGATTGCATTGCCATAATTCGCTCCTGTTAGACTTTTTCCACATTCACCAGAAACGCTTTGTATTCTGGTGTATACGCGTTGGCGTCACCCACGGAAGGTGTGAGAGTGTTTGCCAGAAAACCTTTCTGGGTTGCCCCGGCGAAACCCCAATGGCAAGGAATACCAATGGTTTCAACTTGCTTACCATTAATGGTCAGTTGCTGAATTCGTTTGGTGACAACGGCTTTGGCTTTGATAAACCCGCGTTTGGAAGAGACTTTGACTTCATCCCCCTGAATAATGCCTTTTTCTGCCGCTAGTTTTTCACCGATTTCAATAAATTGTTCGGGCTGAATCACAGCATTAAGCTGAGCGTGTTTTGTCCAGTGACGGAACAGTTCGGTAATGGAATAAGTCGTTGCGACATAAGGGAATTCATTCGCGTCTCCCATATAAGCTACATCGGCATGAAAGATGCGGGCAACCGGATTGGAGATCACATTCGGATGGAGTGGATTGGTGCCGATAGGGGATTCAATCGGCTCGTAATGTTCAGGGAATGGCCCATCAGCCATTTTATCAATGGAGAATAAGCGAGCGACGCCTTCTGGCTGCATGATAAACGGCCCGACATGGGTTCCCGGTGCGGCGTTGCTGTAATCAACAACATCAAAGCCATGCCATTTGCTGCCATCCCATTTGATCAGCTCACGGTTCGGATCCCACGGTTTGCCTTGTGGATCAACTGATGCGCGGTTGTAGAGCACCCGGCGGTTTTGTGGCCACGCCCACGCCCAGCCTGGGGTACAGCCCAAACCGGATGGATCTGAGTTATCACGGCGGGCCATCTGGTTGCCTTGTTCGGTCCAGCAACCGGTGTAGACCCAGCAGAAGCTGGATGTGGAACCATCATCTTTCAGTTGAGAGAAACTGGAAAGTTGCTGACCTTTTTTCAGCATGATATTGCCGTTTTCGTCTTTAATATCCGCTAATGCTTTACCGTTAGCTTCACGGGCAATCTCTTCTGGTGTCGGATCTTCAGGATTTTGGTAATCCCACGACAGATTCATAATAGGATCGGCATAAGCGCCGCCTTCTTCACGGTAGAGTTCACGCAGACGCATCAGCAACTTGCCAAGAATTTTACCGTCGTGCAGGGCTTCTCCCGGTGGATGAGCACCCGCCCAGTGCCATTGCAGCCAGCGACCTGAGTTAGCAATCGATCCATTTTCCTCGGCAAAACAGGAAGAGGGCAGGCGGAAAACTTCGGTTTGAATATCAGCCGGATTCACATCATTCATCTCACCGTGGTGTTGCCAGAAGTTAGATGATTCTGTGACCAGCGGATCGATCACCACCAGATATTTCAGTTTAGCTAATGCTCTGCTTGATTTATTTTTATCCGGGAATGCTGCCAGCGGATTAAAGCCCTGAACGATATAGCCGTTCATTTTGCCTTGAGTCATTAATTCGGCTTGAGTCAGGATATCGTAGCTTTTATCCCATTTAGGCAGCCAGTCATAACCCCAGTCATTTTCTGCTGTAGCGTGTTCGCCCCAGAAACCTTTTAACAAGCTGATAAAGAAGTTTGGTGTGTTTTTCCAGTAATTAACCTGATTTGGCACCAAGGCTTTCGGTGTGGTTTGCGCCAGATAGGTTGCCAGGTTCTGCTGTTTTTCACTCGGCAGAGGCAGATAACCGGGCAGATTAAGCGATAATAAACCAAGGTCACTGTAGCCCTGAATATTGGAGTGACCGCGCAATGCGTTAACACCGCCGCCCGGCATTCCCACGTTACCTAACAGTAACTGGACCATTGCGGCGGCACGGATAATCTGAGCACCGCCAGTGTGGTGAGTCCAGCCCAGTGCATAGAGAATGGTTGCGGTGCGGTTGGTGACTGAGGTACTTGCCAGTTGGGAACAGATATAGAGGAAATCCTCTTTTGAAGTCCCACACAGGCTGGAAACTTGTTCCGGGGTATAACGTTCAACGTGATTTTTCAACAAGTTCCAGACACAGCGTGGATGAGACAAGGTGTCATCTCGTTTGGCATAACCTTGTTCATCGGTTTCATAATGCCATGAAGATCGGTCATAGCTTTTGGTGGCTTGATCAAAACCGCTGAATAAACCGTCTGTAAACTGATAATCTTCACGAACAATCAAACCCGCATTGGTGTAAGCCTTAACATACTCAGACTGGATTTTGTTGTTGAGTATCAAATAGCGGATCACACCCAGTAAGAAAGCGGTATCTGAGCCGGCACGGATCGGCGCGTAAAAATCAGCTACGGCGGCACTGCGATTGAAACGCGGATCAACCACGATCACTTGAGCATTGTTTTTGATTTTTGCTTCAATCACCCATTTAAAACCTACCGGGTGCGCTTCAGCGGCGTTTCCGCCCATGATCAAAACAACGTTAGCGTTTTTGATATCGACCCAGTTGTTGGTCATCGCACCACGGCCAAATGTTGGCCCCAGGGCCGATACCGTTGGACCGTGGCAGAGGCGTGCCTGACAATCAATGGCGATCATGCCCATGGAGCGGGTGAATTTCTGATCGAGAATACCGGTTTCGTTACTGGCAGCGGAGGAGCAGAGCATACCCGTAGTCAGCCAACGGTTGACGGTGACATTGTTTTCATTCTTCTCAACAAAGTTGGCATCACGATCATCTTTCATCAGACGGGCAATACGTTCAATCGCTTGATCCCAACTGATACGTTGCCATTTATCAGAACCTGGAGCGCGGTATTCGGGGTAATGAAGGCGGTTTTTACTGCGAATATAATCGAGCACTCCAGCCCCTTTCGGGCAGAGAGAACCCCGGCTGACCGGATGATCCGGATCACCTTCGATATGAAAAATGCTTTCTTTGGCGTTTTTCGCACCATCGCCCAGGCTGTACATCAGAATGCCACAGCCAACGGAACAATAAGTGCAGTTATTACGAATTTCACGTGAGCGCAGTAGTTTGTACTGATGAGTTTCAGCCAGCGCTACGGCTGGAGCAAATCCCAGCGCGGCAATTGTTGTTCCCGCCATACCACCCGCGCAGATCTTGAAGAAAGCTCTTCTGCTGACCTGCATCGGTCTTCTCCTTATTTTTTTGAATGACGACATTGCTTTACTTCTGATGCAATAATGCCTTGACGAATCAGGCGAAATTGCTTTCATAGCCCGGCCCGTTTTTCATTCAAAACATTCCTGGGTATCGCGAAGAACCCACTGCATTGATGAGTTATAAACTACCTGAGGTTATCATTATCCATAATATCATAAAGCGCATTATGTTGCTAAATATGGATAAGATGGTTTCAATATGATTTATGATGTTAACTATATTTTATTTTTATGTTATGTAATTGTTGGTAGCAAGATTGCGATATATTTGAGTCAAAAGCTTGTGTTCCAGCGCACGCTAAACCCCTTTTGTTTACTGGAGTTTGGGGGAGTGACCGGGTAGCTGGTCACTACCCCATCTTAGCGCAACAGCTAGAAATGTAAGATCGTAAAAGCTAGAAATATAAGCGCATAAAAGCTATAAATGTAATAGTGTAAAAACTAATTTTGAATTCTCATAACAGCTAATTATTAAGCATCTGGCGGGGAAAGAATATGGCAAAAACTGGAAACGAAAGGTTAGCAGAAGCACTGAAAGCGGCGAGTAATGCGGCTGTGGGCAATGTGCTCAACTCCAGATCAATCACTGATAAGCAACGCACTTTTCTCGTCAAGAAAGGCTATCTTAAGCAAATTATCAGGGGATGGTATCTCCTGGATGCAGACCTCACGACTGAGAAAGCTGGCGACTCAGTGCTTTGGTATGAGTCTATTTGGTCGTTTGTAGGGCAGTACGTTGAAAGTATCTTCGGGGATGACTATTGGCTGAGTCCAGAAGCCTCTCTCGACGTGCATACGGCAAACAACGCCTTATCAAACCAAGTGATCGTCTACACCACAGATACGACGCCGCGTACGCTTAACCTGCCTCATAACATGAGCATGGTGATCATCAAGGGAAGAATTCCCTGTAAGACTGCCAAGGTGAATGGTATTAATGCTCATTCATTGGAAAGCGCGTTAGTTGAAACTGGCCCACAAACCTTCAGAGCTAATCCCTTAAATATTCAATTGGCGCTCCGGAATGCTGATCTGAGTTTGCTTTCAGAGGCGTTGCTGACAACTAAGAACCTTGCATCGGGAAACAGGTTAATTGGTGCCTACGAACAATTAAAGATGAAAGCCGAAAGCCGGAAACTACAAACCATTATGGAGGGAGCCGGTTTTGAAGGCGTTAAGCGGGTTAACCCATTTGACCATGCTCCGATAATTGTCGGTGCTGGTCGGGGAGAATCGCCAAGTGCAGTTCGTGTGCGGATTCTGTGGCAAGAGATGAGACAGGACGTTATTGAGGTGTTTGACGGCTTCCTCCCCCCTTTTGACTTCTTTGTGCGCTCAATCGAAGAGACACACGCGATGATGAGCAGTCTCTACGTGAGCGATGCCTACAACTCGCTATCTATCGAAGGTTACAAAGTTACGCCAGAGTTAATCGAGCGCTTATCTAATGGTGACTGGTCGCCGGATACAATCCAAAAGGATAAGGAGCAAAAGGACGCACTGGCTGCCAGAGGCTATTACGATGCTTTCAATAAGGTCAAAGAGCTGCTGCGTGAGGCGCATGAGGATGGGGAGAGCCTGGACATCCGCTATTTGGTCGATGTTGGCCTGACTGATTGGTTCACAGCATTGTTTAACCCCTGTGTGGATGCTGGAATTATCAACAGGCTGGATTTGGCGGGATTCCGGAAAGGGCCGATCTATATCCGTACTTCAATGCATGTACCGCCAGCCAGTGAGCAGCTAATGGACTGTATGGAAGTACTGAAAGAGCTGATCGCTAATGAGGAGTATTTTGCGGTAAAGGCTATCTTGGGCCATCTTTTCCTGGGTTACATTCACCCGTTCCCTGATGGTAATGGCCGCATTGCCAGATTTTTAATGAACTTCTTGCTGGTAATTGGTGGATACCCCTGGACG
This sequence comes from Photorhabdus sp. RM322S, assembly GCF_042879395.1. NCBI lineage: Bacteria > Pseudomonadati > Pseudomonadota > Gammaproteobacteria > Enterobacterales > Morganellaceae > Photorhabdus > Photorhabdus sp. RM322S. Next base: position 29,927 of record NZ_JBHFKW010000009.1, on the reverse strand, counting down.
GTGATTAAGCTTAAAAATAGAACTCAGTATTTATCGGCGCTGGAATCGGCTTCGGTAGGAAAGAACGTGAAGCCATTTGCGGAATTTGTGAAGCAATCCATGCAGGAGATAGCCGGGTAGCACTTGTTCCCGGCTGTGGTTAAACTGCCCCAAAAAAACTTGGGCAGTTTAACCAAGTGAGTTGCCCAATGTTTATCGCCCAGTAAATCATTCTGACTGTATCGAGAGGATTAGCATTATATATCCGCTCCCGGAGCAAATCGGGCTGTCGTTAGTTCCACTATCGTTTTCACAACCTCGCTGGCTGCATGCAGGGATTTCACCGGCAAATATTCATAAATTGAATGGAAATTATGTGCGCCGGTAAAGAGATTCGGGCAAGGTAAACCTTTTTGGGAAAGAACGGCGCCATCATAGCCACCGCGCATCGGAATCGGGCGGGGGGGAATACCGCATTTTTCATAAGCGGCAATAGCGATATCAATTGGGTAACGGTTTTCCCCTTGCAGACTGTTGTAAACGTTGGTGTAACGATCAGTCATCTTGAATTGCACACTGCCTTCTCCCCACAGGGCGGCACAGCTATCTGACAAATTTTTCAGGAACGTCATCCGATGTTCATAACCCGTTTCAGTAAAATCACGGACGTCCAGTTTCAGCACAGTACAGGCGTTGTTTCCTTGTATCTGTTTTACCCAATAATAACCTTCCCGGCCTTCGGTATATTCAGGGGCCTCACCGCCTGGCAACATGGCAATGTATTTGTGTGCCATCAGCAGGGAGTTTTTCAGTTTGCCTTTAGCGAACATTGGGTGTGCTGGTTGTCCGGTGAAGATAATTTCTACATCACCGGCATTCCAATTCTCATAAACCAGTTCACCAATTCCTCCGCAATCAAGGGCATAGGCAAAATCAGCACCAAAAGTTTTTACATCAAAAGCTTTTGCACCCAGCAGCCCTTGTTCTTCATCAGGCACAAAACCCACTTTTATTGTGCCATGTTTAACATCAGGATTTTGCCGGAAGTATTGCAACATATTCATGATAGCGGCCAGAGCGGCTTTATCATCTGCACCTAACAAACTGGTGCCGTCAGTTACAATAATATCGTCACCAATATAATTTGCTAACTCAGGGAATTCACTTTGGCGCAGGTAAATATTCAGCGCGTTGTTCAGGCAGAGATCTCCGCCGTTATAGGGTAGGACTTGAGCCTTGGTATCATTGGTCAGCTCGGCACTGGTATCAAGGTGACCAAAAAATGCGATCGTCGGAACGAAATAGTCAACATTGGCGGGCAGAGTTGCAGTGACAATTGCGGTATCACGCACAATAATATTCTGTAATCCCAGTTGTTCGAGCTCTTTCCCTAATTTTTCAGCTAATACTCTCTGACCTTCAGAAGAGGGCATAATACCTGCCGCCCCTTGCTTGCTATTGGTGGTGGTATTGATTTTGGTATAAGAAATAAAACGATCAACAATATTCATGTTTTTCTCCATTTTGTTTGCTATATATAGAAATATTCCTGTTTTACTTGTTTAGCTTAATTAATTGGTTATTTTTGAACGATATTTAATCATCAACAAATAGATTTTTTGATATCAAATACCAATAATTTCATTAACAGTATAAATATTAATAAAATATTTAAATTATAATTTAAGTTAATGTGATTTTATTCGCTAGGGAAATAAAATTTAATAATGAAAGTGTGATATAACGAATGGTTTTTTATTTTTTTAGCATAAAATTCTGGTCACATAGCTCAGGCTTATTCATAATAATTTCTGATATAAATAGATTTTTAATCTCTTAGGGTCTAATTCCCCGCCCCTTGGGGCGAACTACTCTGTAGTTGGCCATTGGTTTGATACCCCGCTGCTTGCGGCGGGGTTGTTCATTGGAATATGTCATCTGCCTATTTTTGCATTTTAGGTGGATAGGCGAATAATTTTATGTAGGAATATGTTTTATGCAGAGTAAGTTGATTTTATCTTCAATTTGTTTGGCTTCGGCAATATTATCAGGGTGTGCAACGGAATCTTCCAATACCGTTCAGGTGCAAAAAGTGAATGCTTATAACACTGTATATCAAGGTGTGCGCAGTCCAATTGCTATCGGTAAGTTTGAAAACCGTTCCAGTTATCAAAACGGGATTTTCTCTGACGGCGTTGATCGTCTCGGTAATCAATCTAAAACGATTTTAATCACCCATTTACAGCAGACCGGGCGCTTTACCGTTCTGGAACGTACCAACATGGCGGAACTGAAAGCGGAAGCGGGTTTACAGGGTAAATCACAGAAGCTGAAAGGTGCTACTTACGTCATTACCGGCGATGTGACTGAATTTGGCCGTAAAGAAGTCGGCGATCATCAGTTATGGGGCCTGCTTGGACGCGGTAAATCACAGGTGGCTTATTCAAAAGTCATGCTGAATGTGGTGAATGTGGAAACGTCCGAAGTGGTTTTCTCTGTGGCAGGCGCGGGTGAGTATAAATTATCCAACCGTGAAATTATCGGCTTCGGTGGCACTGCCAGTTATGATTCCACGCTGAATGGTAAAGTGCTGGATCTGGCAATTCGTGAAGCGGTAAATAGCTTGGTCGAAAATATTGAAACGGGTGCATGGAAACCTTCTAACTAAGAAATATAGGGATATATTCTCATGGTATTAATGAAAAAAGCGGGCTTATTACTGGCTACGATGGTTTTGGCGGGTTGTATCAATCAGCCGAAAACGATTTATGAATGGGATGAATACGAACCTACAGTTTATCAGTATTATCAGCAGGATAAGATGGGGTTTGAAGAACAGTTACAGGCTTTGCAGAAAGTGATTGAAAAAGCGAAAGCGAAAGATAAATCTGTACCGCCTGGGTTGCATGCACAGATGGGTTTGCTGTATAGCAAAACGGGTCGTGTTTCAGACGCGTTCCATCAGTTTGAAGCAGAGAAAAAACTGTTTCCTGAATCAGCGCCATTTATGGACTTTTTATTAAGTAAAAATAAAGGAACTATGCAATGAACCGTATTCTTGTGGCGTTAAGTTTATTAGCTACGCTTGTGCTGACTGGGTGTAGCAGTAAATCTGTTCCTTATGATTACACAGCATTTAAAGAGAGCAAGCCAAAATCCATTCTGGTATTGCCGGCGGTGAATAAATCTTTGGAAGTAAAAGCAGGTCACAGCCTGATGTCTCAAGTGACTTATCCATTAGCAGAATCTGGCTATTATGTTTTTCCGGCTGCGGTGGTGGAAGAGACATTTCAGCAAAATGGCGTGACAGTGGCGCAGGATATTCAGAATATCAGTTATAAAAAACTGCATGATATTTTTGGTGCAGATTCCGCGCTCTATCTGGATATTGAAGAGTACGGCACGCAATATCAGATTATCAACAGCGATACCCGCGTAACGGCTTCCGCGAAACTGGTGGATCTGCGTAGTGGTAAACAATTGTGGAATGGCCGGGCAGTTGCCTCATCGACTGAAAATCAAGATAACTCGAATAGTAGTCTTATTGGAATCTTGGTGTCTGCGGTCGTTTCACAAATCGCGAATACCATTACGGATAAAGGCCATGAAATTGCCGGCATTACAAGTAATCGTTTACTGACAGCTGGCGGTAGTCGCGGTTTACTTTATGGTCCCCGTTCTGAGCATTATGGTAAAGAAGAGCATTTAATTTCGAAGTAATGGGTACAAGGTGATAATGGGCAGGTAAATATCCTGCTCATTATTATGGTTATATTTTTACTATTTTTTGCTGTTATTTCGTTTAAGTTTTTTTACAGGAGTATCCTGTGCTTCTTTAATATAAGTCGTAAATAAGCTCGGTTAATAGATGTAGTTTTATCGCCTACCTGTAATTTTGTTATTTTTTTAAATTAACCATCGTTAAGACAGTTATTATTCATAAAACCATGCGATACGAGAGAATTCTTTTAAAACGTATACTTATAACCTTCCAAGACTTTAGCCGTCATAGGCAGCCCTTGTTTAAAGAGCATATTCAGAAACTCGTCGGCATCCATTGGGGGATGCTTCAACGACTTACGCTGTCTTCTGACTGCTTCTAGAGCAAACGCAGGATTTAAATCGAATAGATCAGAAATGAAGGCATCAGGATGCAAGGCTTCAATGTCAAAAGCAGCTAATACCTCTGCCGGGAAGTCTTTCAGATTTACCGTTACAATCACTTCGGCTTTAGCTCGGATCGCAGCAGCTAGTACATGGCGGTCATCCATGTCAGGAAGTGTCAGACCCGTAATCAAAGGCTCGTATCCCGCCACGTTGGCATCGGGCAGTGCCCTGTTCATCAATTGAACAGTTCGGGTTAAAGCTTCCGCTGTAATTTCAGGCCGTTGTTTTAAAAGGTTTCGTTGCCATTCATCGTGGATTTGAGCACTCCATTTAGGTTGATAAAGGCCGATTATCCCCAGATGCATTAACAGATCACGCAGTCTGGCCGGATACAAAACACAGGCGTCTAGAAGGACAGGATAGGGCGAATGTCTCATTAGTAACCCATCCCCAGTTCTTGAGCTTGCTCTGCTAACGCTTGCATAGCTTCTAGGCTGTTCTGATCACGTTGACGCTTGTAAGCCATTAGATCGGCAAACAATACGCGACGATGCCGGCCTGTTTTATGAAAAGGCAGCAATCCTTCTTCCAGTAATTTCACCATATGTGGACGTGACACATTCAAGATATTTGCCGCCTCTTGCGTCGTCAGTTCTGCATGAACTGGCACGATCTGAACCGCATTGCCAGCAGCTAGCTCACCTAAAATTTCCATCAGCAACATCATCGCTGAGGTTGGAAGCTCGATTGTATGAGATTGCTGGTCTTCGCCCATAATCTCGATTTTCTGGGTTTCCAGTTTCGTTGACAGATAGGCCGCTAATTCGCGTTGGCTTTGCTGGGCTAATTCCGTTTCGAATTTGTCCGGCAGATTAACATTGGTCAGTTGCTTGGTTGTCATCGTTATCTCCTAATTAATTGTGTTGCCTTGATTGTAAACGAAATAATCGAAATATACAATAAACGAAATAATCGAAAATCAATGCATTTGAGATGTATTAGGTTTTACTCCTAGACCATCTAATCCTCGACTTTCTGCTTGCCTCGTTGATATTAAAAACAAAGGTGTCTTCCATTGTAGAGGGTAGTGGAATTATAAAATCATCAATTGGGAAGGATACAACATTGGGGCTCCCGATGAAGGGGACCCCAGGAGTGGGGGTTATATGGTGACTTCAATCACCAATAATCTGTATTAAATATCTAATCGCTTGGTTTGCCATCTTTTAGATTTCCAACGCCAGGTATTAACGAATCCACGCAGCCATTCATCACAGAAGAAACCGATCCAAATACCTAAGATCCCCATTTCCATCTTGATGCCTAGAAAGTATCCCACAGGAATAGCAACACACCACATAAAGAACATAGCGGTATATAACGGGAAACGGGCATCACCGGATGCTCGTAATGCGTTCACCATAACGATATTAGCGGTACGAATTGGCTCCATAAAAACGGACAGCAAGAATAATGGCAATAGGAGTTTAATAATGGCTTCATCTTGCGTCAGGAAATGCAGAATCGGTATTCTGAACAGCCAGAAGATGGCGACAACACCAATGGTTACGACACAACCAATTTTCAAGCTGTTAAAGCCGCGAATATAGGCATCTTCAAATCGTTTGGCCCCGACCAGATGGCCAACCATAATTTCGTTACCAATACTGATAGAAATTCCAAACAACATCACAAACAGTGACAACTGGAAATAGAGGGTTTGTGCTGCCAGTGAGGTTTCACCCATCAGTCCAATAAATGCTATGGCAGTCATATATTGCAGGACCCACACCACGTTTTCACCCGCGGCGGGTAACCCAATATGTAAGATTTTGCCCAACATATTCTTCGACCAGCGCAGGAAACCTGACAACTTAAATTTAATCCGCAGGCCATAACTGAGCAGACAGAATAACAGGATAACGGCAACAATCCGGCCAAAGACGGTAGACCAGGCAACACCTTCCAGACCATATTGAGGTAATCCGAAGAAACCATACAGGACAATCATATTACCTAATATCGTCAGCAAGTTAGCAATCAGCGTGACATACATTGCCGGCTTGGATTTTCCGTAAACCCGTAAACAAGTCGCCAGGATAAGCGACATGGCTTCCGGGATCAGACAGATCCCCAGAATGTGCAGATAGCTGAAACCGTCTTCCATCAGGTGTTCTGGCATGTTCATGATATGTAATATCTTATAGCCGAAGAAGAGGGTAATCAGTGCACAGCTAAGCCCAAGTAAGAAGTTGAATGCGATAGAAATATGGATTGCCTGACTGGCCTTATTCTGTTTGCCAGCACCAATGTATTGCGCAATAACAACACTGCAACCGACACTGATAAAGCTGAAAATAGTGATAAACAGGTCAAAGACCTGATTACCTACTGCCATGGCAGCCAGATAAGAAGTAGAAACATGGCTCACCATATAGGTGTTAATTAATAAAGTGGCCAGATGGAGGAGAATATCAATAAAAATCGGCCAGCTTAATGAAAAGAGCGAACGCTCAGTAACATCAGTTTGATGCATTTGAAAAACCTGCTTATTGAAAAAGGTAAAATAAGTAATTTCTTGAGATGCAGCGTACTCAGAAAATATTCATACATTGTACATGGTTTATTCATCTGTTAACAGCGAGAGGATAAGAATAAAAAGGTGAATGCTATTTTTCAATTTGTCTGTATCTGACTGTTGAGATACCAGGTAGATTTGTGAATAATTTCAGATCTATATCAAGTAGATTGTTGTCTGATAACAGTAGAAAGTAAAAAAATTTATATGTTTTATTTGATTGTTTTGGTAACGTTTTCATATGATTAACACTGATATAGAAGTTGGTACAATTAGAGATTGTTATTTTTATGTTTGATAAATTTCCCAAATAATATCTGTATTTTTGTGTTTGGGTAATATTTAAAGTTTAACTTATCTAAATAATTTTATTTCTTCATTAAAACTTAAACGCTTCATCAACGAAAAGATAAAAAAATTTACCTGGTTAAATTTTGTTCTATAATCAGTTGCAGGAGTAAAATATATGGAAATAAAAATATACCATTTAACGAGGTGATATGATGATAAATAGACTACAGCGTCGATTAATAATGACTATTTTGATGTTGACTTTTTTTTCTACTTTTTCTGCATCTACCTATGCTTGTGTATTAAAGCCACATTTCCCTATATGCGCAATAAAATGTGTTATTTTTTCATCCCATACGGCGACATGTATTATCGGTTCTGATAGTCCTAATAATTCAACTCCTGAACAATCAACCCCTGTTGTATTTAAGAATAAATAATTAATCGAGACTGGAATTAATTAATTTTCAGATAGCACAGTTATTGTGCTATACAGAATTCTATTTCTGTTATTTCTATTCCGCCCTTTAATAAGGGCGGGTTTTATAAATAAATCAGACTCTAAGGTGTTCTATTTAAGCTAATGAAAATAATCTAAATGAGTTTGTTTTAGATTTAAGTAATTAGAACAATTTATTAAACTGAAATATAATTAATCAATAACAAGTAATGTGTTTATTGGTATATTGTTTATGTTTTCTATGAATTGGCTGAAACGTAGCAGATAGCCATCGGGATCTTGCACCAGGAATTCTCTTTGGCAGGCCAGTATTTCATCAACACGGTAATGATTGTCTTTAACTTCTCGATATAGTTTTATGCCATTAGCTTTTAAGTTGTTAAGTAGAGGAGTTAAATCATCAACTTCAATTTGAAAATTCACACCTCTTCCCAGAGGATAATTTAGTGAGGCAGTATTCCAGCCATCATCATGTAGTGCTTCAAGCATTAGTTGTGCTTCGCCCAATTCTAGATACGCGAAATCTGGGGTATCTCGGCGAATAAGTAATTGGAAGCCGAGGATTCTTTGATAAAAATCCAGAGATCGAGAAAAATCAGTGACGGTCAGTTCTGGGACCATACGATTCCAATAGGGTTTATGTTGGCTCATACGTTATTCTTTAGCTCTGTGATATTATAAGTATTTTTCACTCTATGAACAGCTCTGTTTTTCGTAGTAATTGCTATACTATATAGGAAAATGCAGAAATTAAAAATATTCTTATTGTGTTAACTTTTAGTTTTATTGATTTAGTTTAATTGTGTTGTTATATTTTTTTCATTGGTTTTTATACGATGTTTATTAACTGTTTTTTCTTGAGTATATAATCGATTTACTGAGGTGTATATAAATTTCTATTTTTTATAATTTTTGTTTTTTGCGTGATTGGTCACGGATAATTTAAATATTATCTATATCTTATTGAACAGTTTTAACTGGGGGATAAGTTCATTTTATGATTTCTATATTTTTACGTTATCATTTTATTTATTCTTGTAATATACAGGCATGGTTTAATGTCGATCACCGTATTTCTAACTATTTCCCTAATTAATTCCTCTAATTGTATCTTTAATTAAATCTTTATTTTTAATCACTGCATTTATTGTGGCGTATTTCTGTGTGTTTTTCAGGGGCTTTCCTGAATTATGCAGTATAGACAATTATTGGATAAAATATTTATGAAACGTATTCCAGAGCCTTTCCGTATTAAAATGGTAGAAAATATCCGCATGACTACGCGTGCGGAACGTGAAAAAGCATTAGAAGAGGCTGGATATAATCCATTCCTGTTGCCAAGTGATGCTGTTTATATTGATTTGCTGACAGATTCCGGTACCGGTGCAATGAGTGATCGCCAGTGGGCGGGAATGATGATGGGTGATGAGGCTTATGCGGGTTCCCGCAACTATTATCATTTGTGTGATAAAGTTAATGCGCTGATTGGCTATCAATATACTATTCCAACCCATCAAGGCCGTGGCGCAGAGCAAATTTTATTCCCATCATTGATTGCCCGCAAAAAAGCGCAAGGGGGCGCAACACATCCGGTCTTTATTTCTAATTTCCATTTTGATACCACGGCTGCCCATGTTGAATTAAATGGTGCGAAAGCGATTAACGTTGTTACGCCAAAAGCCTTTGATACAACGACGTATTACGATTGGAAAGGCGATTTTGATATTGATGAATTGAAAAAAACGATTGCGGAACAGGGGGCTGATAATATTGTGGCAATTATCACAACCGTGACTTGTAATAGTTCTGGTGGTCAACCTGTCTCTATCGCTAATATGAAGTCTGTGTATGAGATTGCGAAGCAATACGATATTCCTGTAGTGATTGATTCCGCTCGTTTCTGTGAGAATGCTTGGTTTATTAAGCAAAGAGAAAAAGGTTACGAGAATAAATCAGTCAAAGAAATTGTCAGAGAGATGTATCAATATGGTGATATGCTGACAATGTCAGCTAAAAAAGACCCGATGGTCAATATTGGTGGTCTTTGCTGTTTCCGTGACGATGAAGATCTATTTAACGAAGTGCGTACCCGCTGTGTGCCAATGGAAGGGTTTGTTACTTATGGCGGCCTTGCCGGGCGTGATATGGAAGCTCTGGCAATTGGCCTTGAAGAGGGTATGAATGAAGATTATCTGGCATATCGTATTAATCAGGTGGCTTATTTAGGCAACAGATTAAGAGATGCGGGTATTCCTATTCAGTATCCTACCGGTGGTCATGCTGTATTCGTTGATGCTAAATTATTATTGCCACATATTCCAGGAGAGCAATTTCCTGCTCATGCATTGAATAATGAACTGTATCTGGATGCAGGAATAAGGAGTGTCGAAATTGGCTCTTTATTGTTAGGTCGTGATCCGAAAACAGGAAAGCAAAAAGAATCACCAATGGAACTTTTGCGTTTAACTATTCCTCGCCGGGTGTATACCAATGATCATATGGATTATATTGCAGAGGCTTTTATTTCCCTGAAAGAGAGAGCGACTCAAATTAGAGGATTAACATTTACTTATGAGCCTTCAGTATTACGGCATTTTGTTGCAAGATTAAAGCCAATTAAATAATAAAAAACGGGGTGCTTCTATCTGAAAGCATCCCAAATTTTATTTCGTATATCATAAAGCCACGCTAGGATTACGCACATGGCTACTTTACTAATAAAAAAATCGTCTCCCTCTTTACTTGGCGGCGCAATGATCATTGGCGGAACGATTATTGGCGCAGGCATGTTTTCCTTACCGGTTGTCATGTCAGGAGCATGGTTTTACTGGTCAATCGCTGCTTTGGTCTTTACCTGGTTTTGCATGTTGCATTCAGGATTAATGATATTGGAGGCCAACCTTAATTATCGGATTGGCTCAAGTTTCGGAACGATAACAAAAGATCTTTTAGGCAACGGATGGAATATCATTAATGGTATTACGATTGCGTTTGTCTTATATATTCTAACTTATGCTTATATTTCTGCCAGTGGATCGATTATTCAGCATGTCATAGGGGATATGGAGATAGATTTTTCGCCGCGACTGGCTGGTTTTTTGTTTGCTTTTGCTGTTGCGTTTGTTGTCTGGCTAAGTACAAAAGCGGTTAGCCGGATAACCTCTATTATTCTTGGTGCCAAAGTATTAACTTTCTTTATGACTTTTGGTGGCTTGATTTATAACGTTGAACCTGCGGTTTTATTTAATACTGTTGAGATTAATCCGACTTATTGGCCTTATGTATTAGCAACTTTGCCTTTCTGTCTGGCTTCTTTTGGATATCATGGCAATGTTCCTAGTCTGATGAAATATTATGGAAAAGAACCTCAGAAAATAAAGAAATGTCTGTTTATTGGGACGTTAATGGCGTTAGTTCTTTATCTAGTCTGGTTGATTGGAACAATGGGAAATATTCCCCGGTCAGATTTTATTAAAGTTGCGGAACAAGGGGGAAATATTGATGTTCTGGTCCAGTCATTAAGTGGAGGCTTAAACAGTTCAACATTGAACTTATTGTTGACCCTTTTTTCTAACTTTGCTGTTGCCAGCTCATTTCTTGGTGTCACGCTGGGACTGTTCGATTATTTGGCCGACTTGTTTAAATTTGATGATACCAAACTGGGGCGTTTTAAAACCGCATTGGTAACGTTTCTTCCGCCAATGGTTGGAGGGATGATTTACCCGAATGGTTTTATTTATGCGATTGGCTTCGCCGGCCTTGCTGCGACAGTTTGGGCTGCTATCGTTCCCGCTTTACTCGCCAGAGCATCCCGTAAACGGTTTGGTAGCCCAGCCTATCGGGTTTGGGGCGGCAATGCGATGATCGGCTTGATTTTGCTGTTTGGCGTATTGAATGTCACTGCTCATATCTTATCAAGTTTTAATCTACTGCCCGTTTATTCATAAAAAAACTCCTGCGGTGGGTGCCGCAGGAGCCTGGTGTTGACGGAGATAAGCTCCGAAAAGGAAGAAAACAAAGCAGGTGTATTTATGTTTTAATTTAGTTTGTTAACTCCCAACATCTTACAGCAAGGTTATTAACAGGAAGTTCTTATGGCTTCCCTTTAGAACATGAGCACCTGACTGCTTTATTTAGTACAACTCCTGACAGACATATCGTAAGAAGCTGTGACTAATAGAACAATAGCATCAGAATGCACTATTTTGACAACTTTTTGCTTAGTCATTAATTAGTTGTATACAATCTTTCAGTGTAAGTACTGCTTCTGAACCGGTATTATCGTTGCTGGTCAGGCCCATTAATGTTTACTCCTGTTTCAGTGGTTGTTCGTGTTGAGTCACAACTTAAGTCATCATCATCTGTTGGTATTCGCTAATCACCTGTTGGCAGAATTCAGGTGAATTCACATGATGAGAGTTTTTAATTAGTTGTCTGTTTTCCGTTTCTATAAATGTAGACTCAAAAGCGTTGATAAAGGCTTGAGTCGCATCAGGATTCCAGAAGGGGCCACCTTCAATGTCCAGAGCGGAAAAACCGCCTTCAGGAATAATAAATTTTAATTTTCCTTCGCACCGATTAAGTTTTTCCGCAATCCAAATTCCCATTTGGCGGTTCTCTTCTGGTACGGTGCGCATTAATGTTACCTGAGAGTTGTGGCGGTAAAATTGCCGGTATTTGTAGCGTTCCGGGATAGTATTCAGATGCCCGAAATTTACCATATCCAATGCGCCGCAAGAGCCAATATAAGGTATTTGTGTGCGTGCTATCGCCCCCAAACGGTCTGCATCACAGGGTAGAGCACCACCAAACAGATAGTCACAGACTTCAGTTGTGGTGATATCCAGCAGGCTATTTAGCAGACGGCTTTCGGCCAGTTTTTCCATTGTTTTGCCGCCGCTGCCGGTTGCATGGAAAACCAGACAGTCATACTGTTGCTCTAACTCTTTGGTCAGTAATTGTATGCAAGGTGTTGTGACGCCAAACATTGTCAGACCGATAGCCGGCTTATCTTCAACATTGTTCTCCTGGTAGAAATAAACTGCGCCTGCAATTTGATTGGCCGCGTTTTTCAATACCTGACGGGAGATACGGTTAAGGCCGGACACATCAGTGACTGAATAGAGCATGGCGATATCACTGACACCGACATAACCTGAAACATCACCGGAAGCCATAGTAGAAACCATCAGTTTTGGTATACCGACAGGCAAAGATTGCATCGCGGGTGTAATCAGTGCTGTCCCGCAGGAACCCCCCAGACCTAGAATCGCTAAAACATCAGTTTGTCTTGATAAAAAAATATTAAAAGCGACTGACATTGCGGATATCGCTTTCCCCCTATCACCACAGAAAACGGCATCTTTGCCTTGTGGATGATGCTCTGCTACTGTTAATGCAGTGATGTCCGCACCTCTTTCGAGCGGGCCAGATTTAGTAGTTAAATCCACAGTACGAACGGCAAGGCCAGCTTTTTCTATCAGATCCCTGACGTAGAAGATTTCTGCGCTCTTGGTATCAAAAATAGTGGCGATATAAACACAGCCTTGGCTTTTTTTCATTATAATTATGAATACTTCCCTGGTGCTGACTACTAATTCATGGACAGATTATAGACAAGATGAGACTCTAGTATCACTATTATATTACCAAATTGAGACTATCATCTCATTTTACCCATAAATAAACTGAATCAATTTGGGTGTTTTGTAGATAGTTAAGTAGAGTGATGATAGCGAAGAAGAATTTTAACCATAAGCTTTATCTAGAGATTTTTATTGTGAAAGAGTTGTGGCAATGATGGATTCGAATACTAAACCTCACTTTACCGGGACCCGGAAAAAAACGTATGCATTGCTGATAAATGCTGCACTGGAACTTTTTGAGCAGAGAGCGATACCTTCGGTTTCCGAATTGGCACTGTATGCTGGTGTTTCCAGAGCAACGGCGTACCGCTATTTTCCGACCCAAAGTGATTTAATTGACGCAATTGTTGGTGCCAGCCTTGGGCCGATTCTCACCTGGAAGCCTTCCGGTGAAAAAACTGAAGAGCGGATTATTGAGCTATTGGATTTTGCCTATCCCCGTATGTTTCAACATGAAGGCGCATTGCGGGCGGCTCTGTTGGTTTCCTTACAGCAATGGGCTCAGGGGAGTGATTTGTCTGCGCATAAACAGGAGAAGAAACTGGTACGCGGGCATCGTAAGGAGGTCCTTGCAACGGTTGTTGAACCATTAAAAGGGCATTTCCCACCGGAGACTTTGGAAAATGTCATTCGTTCTTTTTCCCTGATTTATGGCTCTGAAGTCTTTCTGGTAATGAAAGATATTTGGAATATGGATAACGAGAAGGTTATTGAAATCACTAAATGGATGGCAAAAGCCATTATTAATCAGGCGTATAGAGATTTTGAGTTATAGTTGTTTCAGATAAGCCATTTAATAACTCAGTGTTAATTGGCGAATTTCACAGGGCGGATATTTTGCATAGATTTCATATAACTTATGATTATTCTTATGCAAAATATTCCTATTAAATACTTTAAAATCTAACAAATCGATTATCAATATAACTATTTCTGGTTGATCATGATGGAAGTCATAATTAATCATTTAATTACACCTATATTTTTGTTTTTCTGACTAATCAGAACCTTACGGCTAAAAATAATATTTTGAAAAATAGGACAAGTATGAAAACACAGTTTAATTACAATGTGTTATTTTTAATTTAACCTTTAAATACAATCAGTTAGGTTAATTTAAATGGTTTTCGATATTATATTTAATCCCGTAAAATGTTGCATTAAATTAATATGTGTGAGAACTTATTTACCAGCCGACCCCTGGTGGTTTTTAAATATCATTAAATGTGTCACAGCATATTAGATTGCTATAAATAGACGTTAATTTTTCTCTTCGTTTATTTCATCTTGTTCGGTTATTTAATCAGGCTTGGTGTGGTTTAACGTAAATTTGACACTTTCATTGGAATTTCAAGTTGAAAGTGCGCTGCCTGGGCTGCACGGATCAAAAGCTAACTCGACCAGTTTCTGGCCGAAGTGACCTCAGGTTTGCTGGTGGTTTACAATATTAATCATAATAAAACAAATATTAACATTTTGTTAAAGTTAAAAAATAAATATATGTAATAATTAAACTAAAATAACAATTTATTAAACCGAATATATTTATTTGTTTTAAAATAATTTAATGAAAAAAACAGCATCAAAATCAAAAAATATTTCAATTTAAATTGACAATCTACATATTTAACATTAATAAGTTACGATGATTTTTTAATTTATTATGTTATTGAATTTTTTTAATTTTAATCTTGATCTTGATAAGGTTTATCCTAAAAAACCAGGGGGGCGGTAGCATGGTAAATAACTATACGCAACACAACATCACCAAATGAAAAAGGAGATTTCAACTGTTTACCAGACGATTTTAGAAAAGAAAAGTATAACGAGTAGTAAACAAAAGAAATAGTTTTAATAAGGACGTAAATCGGATTTTTTACAGAATAAGGAAATTATAAAGGCAGGAAAAGTTTATTCTGAAAACTGCAAAAACTTTGGCAATCATTTTTCTCTGCCGGAGTCTTTTCTGATCACGATCGAACAGATCGCCCAATTAGGATTAAATTCCTTTAAGTAATCTATTATTTGTAACAGTTATTCAGAGGTTACATTATATCAGACAGAAATATTATCAGCTATTTTTCAACTAGACTTAATCACAAATATTGAATTTGAATTATAGTTTACAATCACTTTTTAATTTTATTTATATTTAAAGGTAAAAACATGTCAGATGAATATTTAAGTGCTCTTGATGGGAGTGAAAGGGAGTTGTTTTATTCTTTGGTGAAAAATAAAGAGGGGCAACAAGTTATTCATAAGAAATTTGAAGCAGAGATATTCCCATTATCATTTTCGCAAAATAGATTATGGATGATTAGTCAGCTTGAAGAAGGGGGAGGCGCTTATCATATACCCATTATATATAAAATAACGGGGGCGTTAGATATTGATCTATTTGAGGAAGCAATAAATTTTATCTTCAAGCGGCATGATTCTCTGCGTTCTACGTTTGTTTTAAACGATGGGGTACCTAATGTGCGTCTTTTGCCTGTGGATACCCATGTGCCGCTGGTTGTTAGCGACTTGCGCAATTCAACCCTGCGAGATGAGGATATTTTAAGAATTATCGATAAGATAATTAATTTGGACTTTGATCTGAGTCTCGGCCCTTTAATTCGTCCTGAATTGCTCCATATCGATGAAAATAAATATATATTCATTTTAGATCAACACCATATTATTACTGATGGTTGGTCTATCGCCATTTTTCTCAAAGAAATGGAACATGTTTATAATAAGCTTATTAATAAGCAGTTAATTTCACTGGAACCTTTGCCATTGCAGTATTCAGACTATGCTGTTTGGCAGCGGGAGAGTATTACAGAAGAGAAGTTATCTACACAATTAGACTATTGGAAAGCACAGCTTGTTGATCTACCACCATTATTAGCGTTGCCAACGGATAGACCAAGAGCAAAACAGAAATCGTCAGAAGGAGAGATTGTTTCGATTACAATTGACAGTAATACGACAAAAAAACTTGAACAAATTAGCCAACAGCAAGGCGTTACGCTTTTTATGATGTTGATGTCTGTTTGGGGGATCGTCCTCAGCCGGCTTTCAGGGCAAAACAGTATTGTGATTGGGATCCCTTCGGCTAACCGGGGAATGGCTGAAGTTGAGAAGATGATAGGTTTTTTTGTCAACACGTTACCTATACGGATTGATGTTAACAATGATACTCAAATTACAGATTTATTCTTACAGGTGAAAGATAAAATCATTACGGCTCAGGATAATCAGGATGTGCCGTTTGAACGTATTGTTGAAGCGGTTAATCCACAGCGTAGTTCTGCCTATACGCCTGTTTTTCAGGTTATGTTTTCCTGGGAGTCACATAATGGAGAGCCTGTTTCTTTTGCTGATGTTGTTTTGGAACCGATACAGCCTGATAACGTTAAGTCCAAATTTGATTTGGAATTTGCGTTGCAGAAAAAGGACAACACGCTTGTTGGTGCAATTAATTACGCTACAGACTTATTTGATAAAGAGACCATAGAGCGACATTTAGGCTATTACTTAATGGCGCTTGAATCCATAGCGAATAACGTATCGCAATGTATTAAAGATATCGATATCTTGCCTATTGCAGAGCGTGAGCTGCTTTTGAATCATTGGAACTCAACCCGTAGTGACTTTCCAACTGAGTGTTTGATTCATGAAACATTTGAGCGGCAGGTGATCAAGACTCCGAATGCGCCGGCACTGGTGTTTAACCAGCAGATAATCTGTTATGACGAACTGAATCGTAAAGCGAACCGATTGGCACATCGTCTTATCGATCTTGGTGTTGTACCTGATAGCCGGGTCGTAATTTGTGTAAGCAGAACGCCTAATATGGTCATTGGCTTATTGGCGATTTTAAAAGCTGGCGGCGCTTACGTTCCCCTTGATCCGGCGTATCCGAAGGAGCGATTAGGTTATATCCTTAAAGATACTGAACCAGTGCTGATCCTGCACGATGAAATAGGAAAGCAGGCACTGGAAGATGTTTTAGTCGGATATCAGTGTGTAGATTTGAACAAAGCGTCATTTGGTGATTGTTTAGAGGTCAACCCGCACGTTCTTGGGATGAATTCGCGTCATCTTGCCTATGTTATTTATACCTCGGGTTCTACCGGTAACCCCAAAGGTGTTCAGAACGAACATCGTGGCGTCATAAACCGACTGCATTGGATGCAGCAAACCTATTTATTGACACAAAATGATGTCGTATTACAAAAGACAACGTTTAGTTTTGACGTTTCGGTGTGGGAGTTTTTCTGGGGGTTTATGGTTGGGGCGAGTATGGTGCTGGCAACTGAACATCAGCAAAAAAATCTTTCGCAGCTAGCCGATATTATCCGTCAAAATGGGGTAACGACGCTGCATTTTGTTCCTTCTGTATTCAATGCCTTCTTAAAACAGCCTAACCTTTCTGGTTGTGTAACGTTAAAACATCTGTTCTGTAGTGGCGAAGTATTACATCCCAGTACGGTTAAACAATGTCAGGCTTTGTTGCCCTGGACCAGGTTATATAACTTATATGGCCCAACAGAGGCTGCAATCGATGTGACCTACTGGCATTGTCCTGAAAATTTTAACGGCCAAACCGTTCCGATCGGAAAACCGATTGCGAATACGCGTATTTATTTGTTGGACGACCGTCAACAACCTGTACCGTTAGGTGGCGTGGGTGAGCTGTATATTGGTGGGGTGGGGGTGGCCCGCGGTTATTTAAATCGCCCTGATTTGACAGAACAACGTTTTGTTGCTGACCCTTTTAGTAACCAACCCAACGCCAGAATGTACCGAACTGGCGATCTGGCTCGTTATCACTATGACGGTAATTATGACGGTAATATCGAATATATTGGTCGTAATGATCACCAGGTAAAAATCCGTGGTTTTCGTATTGAGCTGGGTGAAATTGAAGCCCATCTTGAATCGCATCCTGCGGTGCAGGAATCGGTTGTGATTGCTTGTGAAGGTGCAGGAGGAGACAAACGTTTAGTTGCTTATCTGGTGCTGACAGCTGAATTGAATGCCGATGATGCAGCGGTAGTTTTACGCCAGTATCTGCTGTCTGGTTTGCCGGAGTACATGGTTCCTGTTGCTTTTGTGGCATTAGCTCACTTTCCATTGACACCAAACGGTAAGCTTGATCGTCGAGCATTGCCGGCACCGGATGCTTTGGCTTACCAACATCAGCGTTATGAAGCACCTGAGAATGATATGGAAATGTTACTGGCCGAAATTTGGGGGGAGCTGCTTGGAACGGATAAAATTGGTCGGCATGATAACTTTTTTGCTTTGGGTGGTCACTCTTTGCTGGTCATACAACTTATGGGCTTACTCAGAAAACACGCTTATACGGTGTCGGCTGGTGCTCTATTTTCTACGCCAAGATTGTTTGAACAGGCAGCGCTCATTAAGAAGAATGATAATTTACCCGTGATCCCGGCGAACCAAATTACCGGGGATATCGAATGCATTACACCAGAAATGCTGCCACTGGCTGAAATAAATCAGTCTGACATTGATAGGCTTATCAACCAGATAACGGGAGGGCTCCAGAACGTTCAGGATATTTATGGACTTTCGCCGTTGCAGGATGGAATTATGTTTCATCACTTGTTGGAAAATCAGGGTGATTCATATCAAGTGATATTCCGTCTGGCATTTAACGATCGGGCGGGTTTGGATGCTTATATTGATGCGCTGCAACAAGTCATCAATCGTCACGATATTTTGCGAACGGCTTTCTTTAGTGAAGGGTTATCCGGTGGCCCAGTACAGATTGTGTTAAAGAAGGCGTTATTGCCGGTCAATGAAATAACACTCTCAACCGATAAATCTAAACCGTTTATCGAACAGTTAGCTGCGCATCATACGCTGTCAGATCATCGTCTGACGCTTTCCGATGCACCATTACTGCGTTTATTCGTGGCACAGGAACCGGGCAGTGAACGCTGGCTGGCGCTGGAAGTTATGCACCATCTCATCGGCGACCATACCACTTTGGACGTTATGCATCATGAGATAGGGTACATTTTATCAGGCCGTGCAGAACAACTTCTCCCTGCGGTGCCTTACCGTAATCTCATTGCTTATGCGCGTAGGGCTAACCAGCATAAAACCTATGAATCTTATTTTCGGCGTATGTTGGCGGATATAGATGAACCTACAGCACCGTTTGGTCTTTATAACGTCGTGCAGGCGAATAGTCAGATTGATGAGTATCATCTTGCGCTTTCCGAAGAATGTAATACTGAGCTGCGTGGGTTGGCACGTCGTTATGGCGTTAGCTTGGCAAGCCTGATTCATTTAGGTTGGGGAGTGGTATTGGCGAAAAGCAGTGGGCGAACCAACGTGGTGACCGGGACGGTAATGTTTGGGCGTTTAAACGGTGAGAGTGGCGCTGAACAAGGAATGGGGCTGTTTATCAATACGTTGCCGCTGCGGTTGGACATTGACAATAGCAGTGTGGTGAAAGCGTTAGAACAAACCCACCAGCGTTTGTCGGAATTACTTAACTATGAACATACTCCTCTGGCCGCTGCCCAGCGATGCAGTAGTGTAGCAGCGCCGGCACCACTGTTTACGGCCTTGCTCAATTATCGCCATAACCGGGCAATCAACACCGAAGATACCGCGTCTGAAGGATGGAAGAATATTGAAATGCTGGAAGGTGGAGAGGAGAAGTGTAATTATCCTGTCGGGCTTTCCGTTGATGATGATGGTCAGAGTTTGGCATTGACTGCTCAAGTGATAGCGCCGCTTTCGGCTTCTCGTTTATGTGGTTATTTACAGCAATCTTTAGCACAGTTAGCGTGGGCGTTGAAGGAGCAGCCGGATAAGCCGGTTTGTCTGATCGATGTGTTACCGCCTGCGGAACAGACGTTATTGCTGGAGACGTGGAATCCGCCGGTGACCAATGATTATCGCAAATGTGGTATTCATTTCCTGTTTGAACAGCAAGCCGCTGCGGTGCCGGATGCTGTCGCTCTTGCTTTTAAAGATCGGGTCATCACTTATGAAGAACTGAATCGCCGGGCAAACAGGCTGGCACATCAACTCGTTGCCCGAGGCGTCAAGGCTGATAGCCGGATAGCGATTTGCGCTGACAGAAATCCGCAAATGGTGATGGGTTTATTAGCTATTTTGAAAGCAGGTGGAGCGTATGTTCCCCTTGATCCTGATTATCCACAGGATCGACTCAATTTTATCGTTAAGGATGCGGCTCCAGTACTGATACTGCACGATAAAGTCGGTAAAAGCGCGTTACAGTGGCTGGAACATGGATTGCCAATGCAGTCGCTTGATGATCATGCAGAAACCACCGAATTAGAACATAACCCTCAGATTGCTTCATTTTTGCCGCATCATCTGGCTTATGTTATTTACACTTCGGGCTCGACCGGACGGCCTAAAGGCGTCATGGTTGAA
Organism: Photorhabdus sp. RM322S; assembly: GCF_042879395.1. Lineage (NCBI taxonomy): Bacteria > Pseudomonadati > Pseudomonadota > Gammaproteobacteria > Enterobacterales > Morganellaceae > Photorhabdus > Photorhabdus sp. RM322S. Next base: position 9,436 of record NZ_JBHFKW010000009.1, on the reverse strand, counting down.
CATTCGTCTATAGTGCCAAAGTTGCTGACGTTGAGTCACACGTTGGGTATCAACCGGGCCAGTCATATCCTACAGTTTTGTCATTTTTCGTTTGATGTATCCGTTTCTGAGCTGTTTTGTCCGTTAATCAGTGGTGCGACGCTTCACCTGATTGATAACGAGTCGCGTCAGAATGTGACACAATTTTGGGCGTTGTGTAAGCAACAGGGAATTACTCATATGTCGTTGCCGTTTCAGTATTGGAATAGTCTTACTGAGATCGGGTTCCCTGATCATAACTCAAGCTTATTATCTATTTGTATTGGTGGTGAAAAAATTCCGGCTGATGCCATCAACAGGTGGATGGAGAGTCGTGCCGGCAGTATTAAATTGGTTAACTGTTATGGGCCGACTGAAACGACGATTACAGCAACATTATATTGCCCTGAGCGACACGATAAATATATCGACAGTATTGGCAGGCCCCTTGATGATACCCGTATCTATCTGTTAGACAAATATCAGCGACCAGTGCCATTGGGGGCGATCGGGGAAATCTATATTGGTGGAAACGGCGTCAGCCGGGGATATCTAAACCAGCCACAAATGACGGCTGAACATTTTATGGCAGATCCTTTCAGCTCTCAACCGGGGGCCCGCATGTATAAGAGTGGTGATTTAGCCCGTTATTATCCGGATGGTGGTATAGAGTATATTGGGCGTAATGATCACCAGGTAAAAATACGTGGCTTTAGGATCGAGTTAGGTGAAATCGAACAACTGTTAACTTCACATCCCGTTGTTTATGAAACTGCTGTTATTGCCCGTCGTGATATTGATGATATTCCTCGACTTGTCGCTTATCTTACGCTTAAGCAAGGAGAAGAAATACCACAACTTGCCGAAATATTGCGTCAATATTTGTCTGCATCATTACCGGATTATATGGTTCCATCGGCGTTTGTCGTCCTGGCGCATTTACCATTGACACCGAATGGTAAATTAGACCGTCAAGCGTTGCCGATACCCATTGATACTGATTATGAACAACAAGTTTACGCGGCACCGCAAAACGAATTAGAAGAAATATTGGCTGAAATATGGAGTGCACTGCTTAATATAGAAAGAATTGGACGTAATGATGATTTCTTTGTACTGGGTGGTCATTCCTTAAGTATGGTAAAACTGATATCTATTTTACAAAGTGAAATTGGATATAAAATTCCAATGAGTAATTTATTTAAATATTCCACGCTGAAAAGCATGTCTGAATATCTATATCGGTTGTCAATTGTTCATGGTGGTGAATAAGTTTTAATTATTAATTCATCGCACTCTTTAATTTGAAAAATAAATTATCCATTGGGTAAATGGATATTTATTACTATGTCAATTATGTTCTATAAGTAAGGTGTTTAATATTATGCAGAATGACGGAGTGAAGAAATTTAAACTTGGTGCGCTATTGAAAAAAGTACAGCAAGATCGCATTGAACTTTACGATGATAAAACCGATTTCAATATTGAACGTAATGAAATAAATATAATAAATAAAACAAATGTGGTCACTAATATTCCCTTGAGTTTTGTTCAAAAAAGGTTGTGGTTACTTTATGAAATGGATAAGCATTCAGTCGCTTACCATGTACCTTCAATCTATAAATTTGGTGGTAATCTGAACGTTGATGTTTTTAGGCGATCACTTGACGAACTTATTAAAAGGCATGATTCGCTACGATCTTACTTTAAGGTAGAAAAAGGTGTTCCGTTTGTTAACCTGTTAAATGAGAATATCTGTTTTCCTCTGGCGTTTACAGATCTAAGCCATGAAGAAAACAGACAGATGTTAGTAGAGGGAATTATTGAGAGGACGATATCAGAGTCATTTGATTTTACACAAGGGCCTTTAATCAGGACTCATCTTATTAAAGAGTCTGATGAGAATTTTCTATTTATATTAAACCAGCACCATATTATTACAGACGGCTGGTCTATCGGTATCTTCTTCAACGAACTTAGTATTCTTTATGATGATCTTATTCACCATAAAGAAATTTCACTGGCTCCGGTAGAATTACAGTATACAGATTATGCAATTTGGCAAAACCGTTATTTGACTGATGAACGATTATCAAGCCAACTGGAATATTGGCAGTCTCAACTTGCTGATATTCCTCCATTATTGACTTTACCTACTCACTCAGACCGGCCGGAGAAGCCTTCACAGCAGGGGGAAACACTTTCTTTTACTCTCGATAAGCACTTGAGCGAAGAATTATTGCAGCTTGGTCAGCGGCAGGGAATGACATTATTTATGATCATGATGGCTGCCTGGTCGGTTGTTCTTCATCGTCTTTCTGGTTTGGATAGTATTGTTATTGGCACGCCTTCCGCTAATCGGGGAATGAGTGAAGTTGAGAAAATGATCGGCTTTTTTGTCAATTCTTTGCCAGTCCGTATTGATTTCAGTCAGGAAATGACGATAGGCACGCTTTTGCAGCAAGTGAAGGCTCGCATTATTAGTGCGCAGGATAATCAGGATGTTCCTTTCGATCGTATCGTAGAATTGATTAATCCTGAACGGAGCTTGTCTTTTTCACCATTATTTCAAGTACTGTTTTCCTGGCAGGAGTTTGACGAAGGCAAAATTACTTTTAGTGATATTGATGTCGTCGCGTGTGAAGATCGCGCTGAAAGCATCAAGTTTGATATGGAACTGTTTTTATTTCATCAGGCTGGTAGCATCAGCGGCGGCGTCAATTATGCTGTTGATCTTTTTGATAAGGGGATAATTGCCAGACATCTTGATTATTATTATGCGGTACTTAAGGCGATTACGCAGGATAGTCAGCAATATATCGAAAATATCAATCTTCTTTCCGATAAAGAACGCAATCTATTGTTAAACGAATGGAATCATGTGGTGAGCCATTCGCATGAACAGACTATTCATTCTTTATTTGAACAGCGTGTTGCTATTGAACCGGATGCAACCGCTTTAGTATTTAATGACACAACGTTAACCTATGCGGAATTAAATGATAGAGCTAATAAGCTGGCTTATATTCTGATTTCTCAGGGTATAAGGCCGGATGATCGGGTAGCGATTTGCGCTGACAGAAGTCCGGAAATGGTGGCAGGTTTGTTGGCGGTTTTGAAAGCGGGAGGGGCTTATGTCCCTTTGGAGCCGGAATCTCCCCAGGAACGGCTGGATTGTATTATCCAGGATGCGGCCCCGCGATGGGTGTTACATGACGATGCAGGCGCAAAAGCGCTGACATTAACTTGTGGGCGAGAGTTGCCCATGCTGGATCTGTGTCATTTTCCCGCAATACAAACGCCAACGAAAAACCCGGATATCAGCTTATTGACCCCACGCCATCTGGCCTATGTTATCTACACTTCTGGATCGACCGGGCAACCTAAAGGGGTGATGGTTGAGCATGTCTCTGCGGCGCAAAAATTGCTGACACTAGGAAAAGCATTAGCCATTAATCACTCCAGCAGCGTGCTGCAATTCTGTAATTTCTCATTTGATGTGTCTGTATCAGAGTTCTTTGGTCCGTTGATTGCTGGTGGCACACTTCACCTGATTGATAATCAGAATAGACGTGATTTGACACAATTCTGGCAGGAGTGTGAAAAATACGCTATTACCCATGTTTCACTGCCATTTCAATTTTGGAGAAAGCTGATTGAAACAGGATTTCCTCAAGAACACTCAAGTTTGCAGTGTGTCTGTATCGGCGGAGAGAAAGTTTCAGCCAGTGCGATCAAAGCCTGGCTGAGTAGCCGTGCCAGCCGGATAAAACTGGTCAACTGCTATGGGCCGACGGAAACAACAATTACAGCAACATTACACTTTCCCAAATCACAGGATAGACATATTGACTGTATTGGCAGGCCGCTTGCTGATACGCGTATTTATTTACTGGATAAACAGGAACGTCCAGTGCCTTTCGGGGTGATAGGAGAACTGTATATTGGTGGTAGTGGTGTTAGCCGGGGATATTTGAACCAGCCTGAGATGACAGCGGCAGGTTTTATGCCTGATCCTTTTAATCCGCAGCCAGGTGCCAGGATGTTTAAAAGTGGTGATTTGGCGCGTTACTGTCAGGATGGGGGTATTGAATACATTGGGCGTAACGATTATCAGGTAAAAGTACGGGGTTTTCGGATTGAATTGGGGGAGATTGAACATCGGCTGGTTACCCATCCGGCTATTCGTGAAGCGGCAGTTGTTACGCTTGAAAATGATAATATCCCTCGTTTAATTGCCTATATTACGCTTAAATCTCCTGAAGAAAGGGGGCCGATAGCGGGACTGATGCGCAATTACCTGTCAGCGACGTTACCTGATTATATGCTGCCGTCGGCGTTTGTGGTGCTGGAGAATTTGCCTCTGACGTCGAATGGCAAGTTGGATCGCCATGCATTACCCGCGCCAGCAGATACGGACTATGAACATCAAACGTATGAAGAACCGATCAATGATACCGAGCGCATGCTGGCAACGATTTGGAGCCAGTTGCTAAAAATACAGAATATTGGCCGGCACGATAACTTTTTCACGCTGGGCGGGCATTCCCTGTTGGTTGTGCAACTCATGAGCATGTTGAAGCAGCGGCACTATACTATCAATGCAGGCGATCTCTTTTTAACGCCGGTCTTGTTCCAGCAAGCTGCATTACTCAGGAAAGCGCAGCAGATATCCATCCCTCCGAATCAGATCGGGCCAGAGACCACGCATATCACACCGGAATTGTTGCCGTTAGTTCAGGTGACTCAAGCTGATATCGACACGGTTGTTTCTCTGGTGGATAACGGAATTAACAATATTCAGGATATCTATTCACTCTCTCCATTGCAGGATGGAATTCTATTTCATCATCTCTTAGCTAAACAGGGTGATCCTTATCAGGTCATCTTTAAAATGGAATTCAGTGATCGTCAGCGCCTGACCGCATATTTACAAGCAATTCAGCAGGTTGTCGATCGGCATGATATTTTACGTACCGGCTTTTTTTGGGAAAATTTAACGTGCGGGTCATTGCAGGTAGTACAAAGGACGGCGATTTTGTCGGTGACAGAAGTGACGCTTGATCCTGATGGTACTGAACCTTACATTGACCAATTAGCTGAACATTATGATTTGAACCGGCATCGAATGGATTTATCCCAACCGCCGCTGTTACGTTTTTTTATTGCTCGAGATCCCAAAAGCCAACGTTGGTTTGCATTGGAAATTTTGCACCATTTAATTGGTGACCATACGACGCTGGCGGTAATGCATAAGGAAATTAGCCTTATCTTGTCAGGAAAGACCGAAGCACTGCCTCCGGTTATCCCTTTTCGCCATTTTATTGCTTATGTCAATCAGGCTAATGCAGAAAAAGCTTATCAGCCCTATTTTCAGCGTATGCTCGGTGATATTGATGAGCCGACAGCGCCATTCAATATCTATGATGAAAAAGGCGATATGGGAAAAGTTAATGAAGATCGTATTGCCCTATCTGAAGAGGTGAACCAGCAGTTACGCAATCAAGCGCGTCAATTAGGTGTCAGTCTGGCCTGTTTATGTCATTTAGCTTGGGGAGTCGTATTAGCTAAATGCAGTGCACGGGAGGCCGTAGTCACGGGGACCGTTTTATTTGGTCGTCTGTTTGGTGAAGATGGGAATGGACAGGGAATGGGGCTGTTTATTAACACGCTTCCCCTGCGTTTGGATATTGATGATATGACCGTCATTGATGCGGTTTACCGAACTCATGAACGGTTATCTGAGTTACTTTCCTATGAACATACGCCGTTATTAGAAGCCCAGCGTTGCAGTGGTGTCAGTGCATCAACACCACTATTCACGGCGTTGTTGAATTATCGCAATAATCGAAGTGACAGCGAGTTGGATGCTCAATCTTTACAGGGAATTGATATTATCGATGGTGAGGATAAAACTAATTACCCCATTATTCTTTCCATTGATGATGATGGCGATACGCTGGCGCTAACGGCACAAACAGTGAATTCTCTCAGTGCACAGAGAATTTGTCGCTATATGCAGCAGGCATTGACTCAGCTTGCCTTATGGTTAAACAGGGAACCTGCACGAGCAGTAAATACGCTGGATATTTTACCTCATGCAGAACGCCAGTTTCTGTTGGAAACACAAAATGTGACCTGTTTTGATAATGATTACGATGGCTGCGTACATCACTTATTTGAGCAACAGGCTGTTAAAACACCACAGGCGATCGCGGTTGTCTATAACGATGAGCGGTTGACTTACGCTGAATTAAATCAACAGGCTAATCGACTGGCCCATTATTTAATTGCACAGGGTGTGAAGCCAGAAGAGCGGATCGCGATTTGCGTTGATCGCAATGTAACAATGGTGATTGGTCTATTGGCGATATTAAAAGCCGGAGCAGGCTATATCCCTCTCGATCCGACTTATCCGCAAGAACGCTTACATTATATTCTTCATGATGTAGAACCGGTTTTGGTGCTATACGATGCACTGGGCAAAGAGGTTTTGGGGGAAGCTATTGATGGTGTCGTGGCAGGTCTGGCGATCAACAGTCCGGCTATTGCAGACATGGCGGAGAGTAATCCGGTTTTGGCTGCGTTAACATCACAAAATCTGGCCTATGTGATTTACACGTCAGGATCAACTGGGCAGCCGAAAGGTGTCATGGTACACCATCAGGTCTTGAGTAATCTGGTGCAGTGGCAGCACCGACGCTATCAGAAAGTGAAATCCTCATCGCAATTTGCGGCTCAGGGATTTGATGTCTCTTTACAGGAAGTCCTGACTGCACTTTCTTTTGGTTTGACGTTAGTCATGATCCCCTCTGAGATAAAACTAAATATCAAAACGCTGTTTGATTATTTAAATAAACATGCTGTTGAACGTGTTTATTTACCGGCTGGTTTTCTCAGCACATTTATTGATGCGCAGATCTCAATCCCAAGCCTAAAAGAATTGATTGCTTCTGGCGAACAGCTAATCATTTCGCCGGAAATCAAATCATTTGTTTTGCAGCACCAATGTTATTTATACAACCAATATGGACCTTCAGAAACACATGTTGCGACAGATTATCGATTGGCTGGGACTTTGACACATTGGCGTCATACACCGCCAATTGGCAGGCCGATAGACAATATGCGGGTCTACCTGCTTGATATACAGGGGCAGCCCGTGCCGCTGGGTGCGGTGGGTGAGTTATATCTCGGTGGAACGGGTGTCGCCCGTGGTTATCTGAACAGGCCGGATCTGACCGCAGAACGTTTCCTGGATGACCCATTCTCAGCGATCCCGGGTGCTCGCATGTATCGGACAGGCGACCTTGCCCGTTATCTGCCTGATGGTAACCTGGTTTATGTTGGGCGCAATGATCAGCAAGTGAAAATTCGTGGGTTTCGTATAGAGCCGGGAGAGATAGAAGCCTGTTTGATGGGATATCCTTCGGTTCGGGAGTCACTGGTTATCCTCCTCGGTGAAGGAGAGGATAAACACCTGGTGGCCTATGTGGTCGTGGAGGCTGAGGAAGAGCTTGCTCAACACTTGCGTCTGTATCTGTCAGCCCGATTACCCGAATATATGATACCGTCAGCGTTTGTCAGGTTGGATGCTTTCCCGTTGACCCGGAACGGCAAGTTGGATCGCCGGGCGCTGCCGGCTCCTGAGCAGACTGCCCTGACTCATAAGGTTTATGAGGCGCCACAGGGGGAAATCGAGTGCACATTGGCCGCTATCTGGCGTGAGTTACTGGGGGTAGAACAGATAAGCCGGCATGATAACTTCTTTGTGCTGGGAGGCCATTCATTACTTGCAGTCAGAATGTTGAATCGTGCCAATGCGCTGGGCATGGAATTACCATTAGCCTCATTATTTTCAGCGCCTTCTTTGGCTATGTTTGCTGAACTCTTTAGAAAACAACAGCAACCGACAGAAGGGATATTACCACCGATTAAGCCGGTTAAGCGAAGCGGCGTATTACCACTCTCATTTGCCCAACAGCGGTTATGGTTTCTGGCTCAACTTGAAGGAGGCAGCGGAGCTTACCATATTCCTCTGGCTTTGCGTTTACAGGGAAATATTGATGTTGAGGCTGTACAGTGGGCTTTAGATACTTTGTTTGCCCGGCATGAAAGTTTGCGTACTGTATTCGTCAGTGTTGGGGGGGAGCCGCAGGTTCAGATTCTGTCGCCGGATAGGGGTTTTCTTCTGCACCTGCATGATTTGCGGGGGGTAAAAGATACTGCAACTAAAATAACACATTTCATTGATGAAGAAGCCCATGCACCGTTTGATCTATGCCATGGCCCGCTTATTCGGGGCCGGTTAATCCTTGAGCATCAGAAAGAAAGTGTCCTTTTACTGACTCAGCATCACATTGTGTCGGATGGTTGGTCGTATGGGATATTGCTGCGGGAATTTAGCGTACTTTACACGGCTTTCTTACAGAGGGAACCTGATCCACTGCCATTATTGAATATTCAGTATCCGGACTATGCGGTTTGGCAGCGTGAATGGCTCTCGGTTGAACGTGGAAAACAACTGTCAGACTACTGGCGCAGTGAGCTGTCAGAGGTTCCTGCATTATTGGATTTACCAACGGACAGGGAACGTACTGTTGAGCAGTCATTTACCGGGAATATGGTTCCGATCAATTTGGACAGGGAACTGACTCAAGCGTTAAAACACCTGAGTGTAGAGCATGGATGCACATTATTTATGACACTATTGGCGGCATGGGGCGCAGTTCTCTCTCGTTTGTCAGGACAAGAGGCTTTGATTATTGGCACGCCGAGTGCGAACCGGTCCCGGCTGGAAACTGAGTCATTGATAGGTTTCTTTGTCAATATGTTGCCATTACATATAGATTTAACAGGTTCCCCAAGTTTCTCTGAGTTACTGAATCGGGTGCGGTGTACTGTGCTGGCGGCGCAGGATAATCAAATGCTGCCGTTTGAACAAATTGTAGAGGTGGTGCAACCCGTAAGAAGTCTGGCGCATACCCCGTTGTTTCAAGTTATGTTTGTCTTACAGAACAATGAGAGTGCGGAATTGCATCTTCCTGGTATCGCTATTTCTCCGATGGAGCAAGTGCATGATACTGCCAAATTCGATATTGAATTGGCTTTATCCGAGGAGGATGGTCGGATTGTTGGCGGTATGGGATATGCAACAGCATTGTTTGATCGCACAACAATAGAGCGGCATACCGGGTATTTGCAGACAATGCTGAAAGCGATGGTAGCAGAGCACGATCAACGGGTAGATGAAGTGGATCTTCTGACATCAGAGGAGCGCAGGTTGCAGCTGGAAACGTGGAATGCAACGGAGCACACCTATCCGGAACAGTTATGTATTCATCAGTTATTTGAACAGCAAGTGCAAAGGACACCGAATGCGACAGCACTTGTGTGTGGGGCTGAGACACTGAGCTAT
>NZ_JBHFKW010000008.1:0-144114 GCF_042879395.1 Photorhabdus sp. RM322S | reverse complement strand
GATATAAGGAAAGAAGGAGGTAAAAAATCTATAATCAAAGTTAAGAAAAAGTGGAAATGGGTTATTGCCGATCCGTTAAAAGCCAGTGAATCTCCATTAAGAATTAACCTGATAGGAGAAGAACGGCCTGTTGTCCGACCGGAGATAATTCCGGGAGACGAAACAACGCCGTGGTCAATGGGATATGACCCTAACTTTAAGCCTAAGCTGGATAAAATCCCATTTATCAATGCGGGATTCCCAAGAGTGTAAGGATAAAAAATGAGATTAAAACTGTTATTACTGTTATTACTGTTATCAGGAGTGATTTTTATGTTGAGTGCTCAAGCAAATGAACCGAGGCTGTATATTCGCAGTTTATTTGATATCCAGTACGCCTTTTGTGCCATTAAAACTAATGAAGTATTGGGGATGGATAATCGCGATTCGGCTCAGGAAGGCAGGGGGTTTGGTAGCGCTAGTACGGCTGCTATGCTGTTAATGGCAAACGGCGAAAACGAAATCAGTCTGGAGTTTGGTGCACTGGGCTGGTTTGCAGCAGATGAAATGTCAGATAAAGCTCGTGATCACTTCAACCCTGAAGCTAAGTGCACGCTGGAGCTGACCGCCATGCACGGTAAAGACAGTAAAGTACTGACGGCAATTGAAGTGGCGATAGATAAAAATGGTCAACCCGTGGCAATCACACCAGCGAATGAAGCTAAATATGCTGCTATTAGCACACCGGTGGTGCGCCATGTGATACAGGCAGAAAATGTAGGACCCGGACATATAGAGGAACAATATTTTGATCCGAAAGAATTTCCATTAAATATGACCTTATACCGGTTTAGTCGTAATGTAAAAATCAGTGGCTTGCCTGACTGGGAATGGGTGAAGGCAACACCCTATACCGATACCCCTGAACAACGCCAGCAACTGCAACAGGCTTATATGACAGCCTGGCAAGCTTATAAGGCTAAAGATATGAATACGCTTCGTGAGCAACAAAAAGTTGCGCTCAAAGCTTGGGCTTGGGCTACTGGCGAAAGTGAAGAGAGTATTTTCTCTGATCAATCTGTTTACCGTAATATCAAAACAACGAGTTTCAGAATGATACCAATTAACTGGAACAATTACAGAGTTGAGATAATGAATCAGGGTAAAATGGTTAGACTGGTGAATAAGTCTGACTTAACGAATTCCCCACTATCCTACTATTACGTTGATGAAGATGGCGATACTGTTCTGGCTACTTTCGCACCAATCTTTTCATTAATTAACGGTCGTTTTGTCCAGGTGATTTAATGGATGTAATATCGGGTTATTTAGCCCGATATTCTTTCTTAATGGATAATGCAGTAAAAATTGGTAACATCGGCACAGCGTATATAGCGAAAGTGAGGCGACACCGATGATTGTGGATTTTGCCAGTATTAAAGTTGGATAATATCCCATTTATCACCCTCCCCCAGGAATGTAAGAATAAAAAATGCGATTAAAATTGTTATTACTATTATTAGGATTAATTATTATGTCCGGCGATAACTCACATGAACCAACTATTAGTAATAGGTGAATTCACATAATAAATGCAACATCGTTAATCTGGAAATAAACATGTTCGTATTCCTTTAAATAATTCATTCGGTGTTTTCCCTCCCCGTGTTTTTCGGGGGGTTATTAAATGAGTTTACTGATTTATTTAAACACCATTTGAATAGATGTCGATCGGTAAACTGTTTTTTTCGGTGATTCGTTAACAACTGAGGATAAAAAACAGATATCCATTAATGCCAGATTTTGAAAAGGTACAGAGTAACTAAAAACGGCTGATTCCCTATCATGTTTAATGTATTTATAAACGACGTTATCCTTCGCTTATTTTACATTTACCTGTCCTGCCATAACCATTTAAAAGTATGAAAACAGATGTATTAAAGCTTTTATATAAAAGACGGATTTAACTATAAGTGCAGTTTTTTAAATGACATTAACCATTAACAGAAAACTTAAAATAAATCAGCGAGAAAAAGAATATTATCCAAAAAAATATAACGGGGTATCTTTATACCACCAAGCTATTTACGGATTGATTTATGAAGATAAAAGACTTATAAAAACTGTTCATAATTGCCAGTAAAACAACGCCAGTAAAGATAAAATCGAATATGATTAACATTGATTAAATGTAAAAGGTAGATCAGCATTTATATACCGATATAATCTTTGATTATCTGATTCGAGCTTATAGTGAAATAATTAAGGATGTTGCGCTTGTATCATAGTAATTATGGTGGTTAGCTACCATCATATGAGATTTTCACAGATATGAAAGGTATGTATTTATTTGTAATTTTTATTCCGTGGAATTACTGATTTATCTCTCGAAAATAACAGTACACCGACAAGAACAATATTCTGTGGGCCATTTATTATCAGCCCACAGGAAATATTAACTATTCACTATTTCAAGCTAACCGCCAGTTTTGCGCAGATTGCTGTAATGTCCAAAGATCATGGTAAATCCCTCGATTTGCCAATAATTGCTGGTGTTGTCCTTGCTCTGCAATTTCACCATTATTCATCACCACAATTTTGTCTGCATATTCAATGGATGACAATTTATGCGCAATAACCAATACGGTTTTATTGGCTATCAATGACTGCATCGCTAATTGGATGTCTCTTTCATTTTCCGGATCAAGCGAAGCCGTTGCTTCATCCAAAATAATCAGAGGCGCATTTTTGAGTAATGCCCTTGCGATAGAAAGCCGTTGCAATTCTCCGCCAGAAAGGTGTATCCCATCTGCACCGATTTTCGTATTCAACCCATCAGGCAATTTATTCAGTAAACTATCCAATCTTGCCAAACAACAGACTCGCAATAATTCTTCATCACTGGCATCAGGACAGGCAATTCGCAGGTTATTACCAATCGTATCATTTAGCATGTAATGACTCTGGAATACCACACTGATATATTGCTGCCAATATTCCACCTCCATCGAAGCAATATCGACTTTCTGGTTGTCGCCGCCTACCCAAATACGTCCTTCAGAAAGTTGCCAAAAACGGGCTATTAGTGCAGCCAGCGTTGATTTTCCTGAGCCAGATGCCCCAACCAAAGCGGTCACTTTATTCGCTTCAATAGTTAGATTTATTCCTCGAAAAATTTCTGGTTTATCGGGATAAGCAAAATACACATTATCTAATTCAAGCGTCATATTATTGAGCTGCGGCCGGGTATTTCCCTGCGATAATTCAGGCAATTCAAATACTTTTTTAACCCGTTCTGTTGCCAGACTAAAATAATTCAATTCAGCCAGAAACATTGACATATTCAATAATGGCCGGAAAAAACGTACCGCCGCAATAAGAAATACCAGTACCTCCGCTAATGACAAGGTGTGCCCCAACCACCCCCAAGTCAGTGCGATCAATAATACGATAAATCCGCATTCCACCAACAAATTAAAACTGTATATCGGCCAGACGCCCGCTTTTTCAGCCGTTAGCGATTGCTGATAAGTCGTCGTAAGTACATTATTCAAACGGCCAAAAGCCTGACCAAGCATCCGATAAGATTTCAACACTTTCAGGCCATCAATATACTCCATCAAAGCATCATTAAGTTTGAATAGTAATTGCTGCATCCGACTTTGCCAGCGGCGCGCATATTGTCGCATCAGTAAATAAGCACACACCGCCAAAGGTAAAGTTGAAAGCATAGCCAGTGCCATACGCCAATCTTTTAATAATAATCCGATAGAAAAAAAACAGAGTACGGAAGCCGTTGCAATTATTGGTGCATACAAGTGCGTGAAGATATGTTCGATCATATCGATATCTTTCAGCAATGTATTATTAACGCTACTCATATCCGTCCGCTGAAAAAAACCCATCGGCATACGGCGTAAATGTTCTCCCAGATTTTTACGTAATGTACGCCCGGCATCGAAACCAATCTGTGAAATATTGAAATAAAGTGTACGAGCCAGTAATACCCGAACCAACATCAGAGCCGCACAACCGCCTACCAGTTTAAACTGATACATCATATCGGGCATATCAGAGAGCATGTCGAGAATGATGTAGTAAAGAAATGCGTAAGGCGCTGATGCCAGAAAAGCATCCAATATGGAGAGGGCCACCATACCTGAAAGCCCTTTCAGTGGTTTTCCAACCAGACGGGAAAGATTAAACGCCTTAAACATGTGAAACCTCCTGGTTACGCATAGCCACATGCCAGCTTTTTGCCGCCTGATGAGCATCCCACATATTTTGATAAAGTCGGCACTCCTGCAAAAGTTGCTGATGCGTTCCTTCCGCCACTTTACCTCCATTATCCATCACAATGATTTTATTAACATTGACCAGTGTATTCAGCCGATGAGCAATCACCAGCACCGTGCGCCCTTTCATCAAATGGGACAGTGCCTGCTGGATTTTCACTTCATTTTTCGCATCCGCATAAGCGGTGGCTTCATCCAAAATTAAAACCGGAGAATTTTTTGCTATCGCTCTGGCAATAGAGATCCGTTGAGCCTGCCCGCCACTGAGCGAGCCTTGCTGAACCACGGTTTGATATCCTTGCGGTAATTCACGAACAAATTCATCAACGCAAGCCGCTTTAGCCGCAGCAATAATCTGCGATTGCGTAATATCCTGATTCCCCATCCTGATGTTATTCATAATGGTGTCTTCAAAGATAAATACATCCTGAAAAACAAAACTAACCAGCGACATTAATTGATCCAAAGGCATCGCGGTAATATCGCTTCCCCCAATCGAAATACAGCCCTGCTGATACTCATATAACCGGGGAATAAGTTGAGCAGCGGTTGTTTTCCCGGCCCCAGAAGGGCCAACAATCGCGGTAATTTCCCCTTGCCGCGCAGTGAAAGAGAGGGCATCTACCGTAGGAATAACCGCATTATTATGGCTGAATGTGACATGTTCAAAACAGATGTCACTACCATCAATTGGCTGTGGAGCACCGCCCTCCCGTTGCCGGGGCTGCTCAGAAAAATCACGGATATTTTCCACACCTTTTAGCATTTGGCTGAACATACCCGCAAATTGCAGCAGGTTGTAGAGTGGCTCCATCAAGCCAATTCCCAACAGCATGAAGATAAATAATGTCGCCAGCGCCACATCCCCTTGGGCATACAGCCAGATACCAACGGGCATAATACATAACAATCCCAAATCCAACGCCAGCTTAAACAATGCCGCAGGCGTTCGGGTATCGACAAGCCATCCTGTGACTAATCGATGATGTTGTTCCACGGCATTGGCATACCGCTGATGGGAGTCGACTGTCATATTGAAAGCTTTGACCAGTGGCATACTTTTCACAAAATCCACCACGCTGGTATGCAAATCTGCTACAACCTGATGATAAGCTCTGATACGCGAATCAAACCCTTTAAAAATCCAGCACTGCATGGCAATAGCTAACGGCAAAGGGATCAACGCCAATAACGCCAACCTCCAGTCAAAGAAAAACAGCAATGTGGCCGCTGCCAGCGGTGAGACAATAGCGGCAGCGATATCCGGTAAGTGGTGAGCAATGAATGTTTCAATTCTACCAATATCATCTGAGATAATTTTCTTCATTGTTGCTGAGGTATGACGATTAGATGTCCCCAACGGTAAATCACCCACTCGCGCAATCACTTTACGGCGTAATTCAAACAGAAGCTGGAAAGCCGCTTTATGCGATAACAAACCGGAAAATAGTTGCAATATGATCTTACCCGCCAACGCCATGACTGCCAGACCGACCAACCACCATACCTGTGATGCAGCCGCATCCGGCTGATGCAGAAAAGTATCTATCAGGCGATAGATCAACACATAAGGCACCAACGCCAACAAAGAGTAGATAACGGCTAAGGTCATGGAAGCGATCACGCTTTTCTTTTGAGTCCCGATCAGTTTCATCAACCAAGAAAAAGCGCTGTCATCTGATTTCATTGTTGTACCTCAACTCGCTGAAGTTGAACCGACGGGCGGTTAATTATCGACGAAACCAAACGGAAACAAACCGCCACAATAACAATTGTGGTCACACTTCCTACCACCGCCGCATAGAAAGCATGGGTGAATCCCCAATAGTGTGCCAACGTTCCGGCAATGACCATTGCCGCACTACTACCAAGCACTTCACAACATTGCAGCAAGGTAAAATTGGTTCCTGGCTGAATAACATCCTGTTTGCTATCACCTTCGCTCCAGCGCATGAAACAAGAGAAGAAAGAGACGCAGCTCAGATTGAAAAAGAAACCTTCCAACATAAAGAAGATAAAGACCATAGTGGGATCTGTTGATGAGACAGTGAGTGAAATCGCCAGCCCTAACCAACATAACGCACTGGCAATCAGCCCACTTAATGCCAAAGTCGGGCTGGAAAACCAGCGATGAAGCAAACCCGCCGCCAACGCGCCAGTGATATAACTGATAATTAACACACTGCCGGAAATCAGAGCAATAAATTCCAGATTAACGCCCATATCTACGAGGAGAGGTGATATCAACCCAGCACCAAGTGTGCTAGCGAACTTAAACAACAATGCCATCAAAATAACCGGCAAACTTCCCTGACGGCGGAATATTTTCCAAACGGAAGCACTACCCGGTTTAACGGGAAGCTGCTGATCGATATTGAATTTGTCCTTATTAAGCATAAATGGAATATGGCAAACAATCTGAACCAGTAAAAAGAACAGCACCATGTTGTGCCAACCCACAGAGCTGAAAACATAAAGGCTGAGAATACCACCAACCAGCATTCCCAAACTAAACCCAGCAACTTGACCGACATTCACTTTAACATGACGGCTGCCGGCAAAAGTGCGTACTGCCAGAGCATCAACCGCCACATCCTGGCTGGCATAAAGAAGATTGATGAATGTGAGTATGATCAGCAAACCGATGACATCAGTTTGTGGGCTGAAAAACCACAGAGAAGCGACAGCAAACAATGAAAGTATTTTAAATAGTTGAATCCAGGCTAATCCGGCAGAAAGTTTGCCAAATCCCCACGGTTTATGGTTTTCAATGAAAGAAGCCCAGATAAATTTGAATGCCCAAGGTAACATGCATAAACCAATAAGACCGATAAACTGCATATCAGCCCCTTGCTGCCGTAAAATCCCCGGCAAAGCAAAAATTGCCAACCCCAGAGGAGCACCTTGCGCGCAATAAAGGCCAAATAAACCAACAAGGTTATAATTATATTTCATGATATTTCCTAAATTTATTGATTGCGCAATGATACTATGAAGCAGCAATATTACTATTGATATAGTCAAATAAAACTGAAGATTGATCATTGAGGTAAAAATGCCCGCCATCAAATACTTTCAGTTCAAATTTATCGTTAGTTATCCACTGCCACTGCGCCATCTCTTCCGGAGAAACTTCCGTATCACGTTCCCCAGCGCAAGCAAATACCGGGCAATCAAGTTGTTGTTGGCAACGGCGTTGATATGTTTCAATAGCCTGAAAATCCGCACGGAAAATGGGCATTAACAATGCCTTTAATTCAGGCATGGTCTGATAATCAATCGCAGAGCCACCCAGAGAAGTAATTTTGCTCAGCAGTTGCTGCTCATCGCGACGGTGATAATCATTACCACTATTTTTGTGTGGCGGCAGACGGGCAGAAACAAATAATGCACAGATTTTTCTACCCTGTTGTTGCATACGCAATGCCACCTCAAATGCCAGCGCAGCGCCCATGCTGTGCCCGAAAAAATAAGTCGGACGTAAAGGCAAAATATTCAAGGCCTCGACCAAGCTGTCTGCTAACTGATGAATACAGGTTTGCAACGGCTCGCTAATCCGCGAGCCATGTCCAGGTAATTGAACGGCATAAACCGCAGTATCTTTTGAAATTCCGTCACGCCAGGGGATAAAGTATTCTGCTCTGCCCCCGGCATAATGAAAACAGATCAGTTGGCTACCGGTTCCCGGTTTTATCAGTCGCACTGCTCTATCAAGCGATACGTTATCAAACATAGTGAACATCCCCCTGTTGTTGCAGAAATTCGCTGATCTCCGGTTGAGGTGGAACAGGATCAGGCACATGCAAACTTTCTGGGTTGCCAACCTTACTCATTAAGGTTTTCCAAACAGAAGCCATTGTCAGTAAATATTGCGCCATGCGGGGATCAGGCCGTTCAATCTGTATGGCAAATTGCCGCACAGCATGACGAATAGCCTCGGGCCAGTGCTGATTAGTGATCTGTTCCAGACTTGGACAACAGTCATACAACGAAACAGCCGTTGGCGGTTTAAAGTAATGGGTAGCCTGTTGTGGTAATAGAGGTTCCCTTACTCCACTGGTTGTACGTTGGCGTGGTATATGGAAGCGTGAATTCCACAACACCGGACCATGTGTATTCACCAACAGCAAATTACCACTGGGCAGACCGACGCAAATACGTTGCATAATGTGGAAATGGTTATCAGGATCGCCGGGATCAAGCTGATTCTGCAAATTCAGGATTAATGGGATCCCCATAATAACCCCTTGAATAGTGGTATAAGGCGGATAACTGGTGGCCTGAGTCAGCAATTGTTTATCCCAGTGATGTGCGTCGCCAAAAGCAAAAGGGGTGAATTTTCCTAATGCACGTCCCAGAATATCCAGTAAACCGCAAATCACTTGAACGCCACAGGTAGCTTCAATAAATAAAGGTTGCTGATGCTGCATAGCCTGTTGCAAATAATCAGTAAATTGCCGTACTGCCGGAACATTCGGATAGTGCGTATTGACGGAGTAACAGCAATTATTCTGGCGAGCCAGTTTCAAACATTCCGCCACATCACGCTGATAAACCGGATGTTCCTGTAAAACATGAATTCCTCTGCTCAACAATTGTTTTGTCAGTTCACTGCCCGCGCCACCGACAATGGCAGAACGTACCACGACACAGGCAATGTCAATATCATCCGGCAACTGGGAAACGTGTTCATACAAAGGTACCTGATATTCAGCCGCCAGCCGCTGCGAGCGCTCACTGCCACGGGCAATAATGCCCGCCAATTCAAAACCAGGAAAATGGGTTTTAAACGCTGACAAATAAACCTGACCGAACAACGTACCACAGACGACGACACGTAATGGACGACTCATAGTTCTCCCTCAACATAATCTGCACTTTGACGCGGTTTTATTTCTATCTGCCAGTATTCAAAGGCCCCCATGTGCTCAATCCCTGACAATAACTGCTCTGCATCAGCTAAATCAGACAGCCATTTCAACCCTGATTGTGGTGTTTTGAGCATCATATCCGCCGCCAATGCAGCAACGACTCCGGTAAAACGGTAACTATCAGTAAAACGCCCTCTGGCAATGAGAGTCACAGGTTGCCCCACCAGTACACCTTCTGCTTCCAGCAAAATATGTTGCTGTTGACCATAATGATGCGTTAGTTCTTCACTCTGGCTGATCAGCTGTTTAATTCCCTGCTCACCATTAAATTGATCCGTCAGCAATAGCTGACGATCTGCAAGTAAATTAAATGCAGCGAAATCAACCAGATTGAGTTGCCGGGCAACTCTTTCCAACTCAAAACTGAGATATGGCAGGGCATCAAATGCCCTGTTAGCAGTTTCAGGCTGAACATTTTTTTCTATGGCTGCCCGTTGTAACGCTCCTCCAGATAAGATATGACCTGCTTTACCATTCTGCTCATTCAAGCTATCAATAAAGTCAATGGCGGAAGTCACCGTAAAAGGTTCTATTCCGCCAAGATATGACCGCACTTTACCCATTGTTTTCAGCCGGTTCGCGGCTAAAAAAGGTAAGATCGAGGCAAATCCCGGCACATATCCCGCGCCCAAGACACAAGCGGATTTCTGTAATAAAGGGGCTAATTTTTCATCTGCGGCTAATTGCTGCCAGACAACAGGCTCTCCTGCAACATCCAAATAGTGCGTTGCCGAAGCCAATGCTGCTCTGGCAATTCTGTCCTGAATTTGCGAAGCAGGGCCTGCGGCATTAATGATCAAAGAAAATGGCTGACAAAGTTCAGCCAGTGCTTTTTCATCAAATAAATCTATCTGATGATAATCAGCTAATTCAGCACAGGGGCGACGCCCTGCACCTGACACCTGATAACCCAATTGATTCAATGCGGCAACAACAGAGCCTCCAACTGCTCCCGTAGCGCCTATTACCAGAATTTTTCTATCCCGATTCATTTAGTTCACCTGTGCTTTGCACTGTTCAAGATGGTTTACCAGTGGCATCACATTATCTGATTTAATACAGTCAAAATGGTCGCCATTCAGTGAAAGATAATTTACGTTTCCAAGACAATATTGCTGCCAGAATTCTTTCATGTCCTGCTGGAGCGCAGGCAGCAAATAAGTATCACTATTTTGGCAGGCAAACGTCAGATCACCGGCAAAATAATCTGGCTGATAACGGCAAACACCCCGAATGCTGTGACGGAAAACAGAACACATCCGGATCCACTCTTTCTCAGCAATCTCATTTTCACGGATAGCACTAACCAATTGCTGTAAACGCTGATCTTCCGGGATATCCACCACCGCCATATAAGCATCGGCAAAGGCATCCATTCCGCGGGCACGGGCATATTCAGCGACGGAATGACGATCAATGACCTCTGGCTTTTCCGCCAGCAAAGCTTCATAAACGGTTTCCAGTTGTTCCTGAGGCAACGTCCATGGACATTCCACTGACAATCCCCAGATAATCGCCATATCTATCATCAACGGATCATCAATCAGGTAAGGGATCTGATAACTGCTGGCAATCGTTACTGAAGCAACAGGTGTCTGATTTTCCATCGCCTGACGCGCCATTTCAAAGGCCAATAACCCACCCATGCAGTAACCAAATAAATGGCAATGACCAGGCAAAGATTGAATATCACGCAGATAATGTCGTGCCAATTGAGAGATTAATTGCTCAGACGGAATTTGCAGGAAAGCGTCTGTATCGACCACACTCAGCGCATAAACCGGGCCAGAAAGTTTTTCAGTCAAAGGCAGGCAAGGCAATACCGTACCACTGCCTTCATGCAGAATAACGACCGGATCACCATGACCTTCCTTCAATAACGTCAAACAAGCATGGTTATCTGATGATCTCTTACCCTGCTCTGACTGCGTACGCAAAAATGCCGCCAGTGCACGAACAGTTGGCTGCTGTAGCACCTGACGCAAGCTGCCTTCCCATGGAACGTTATCCTCCCCAAGCTCCTGACGAATCCGGCTTACCCACTGCGTTATTAATAATGAGTCACCACCGCTGGCGAAAAAATCATCATCAAGACCAATATTATTATGCCCAAGCAGTTCCCGGCACAGCGTCAGTAAGGTCTGTTCCAGTTCGTCACTGCTGTTGCTTTCTGCTACTGGCTCATTCCCGCTATGCTCCGGTAAATCCGGCATACCTTTACGATCAACTTTGCCATTAGCTGTCACAGGCAAACGATCAAGTACGGTAAGGCGAGCAGGCACCATATAAGCAGGCAGTTGTTGTTTTAATGACGCCAACAATTCTGTGCTGTTGCATGGTCTACGGTTGAGATTAAATTGCGCCAAAATAAAACTCTGCCCCAGTTGATAAAGCGCATCTTCTGCTGGCGGATAAGCCCATAACGTCTCCGCACCCACATCGTTCATGGCATTAAGCCAGTTTTTCTGCGGCATAAACGGCGAATCCAGCTCCAGCCGTTCATCGGCAAAATCACTCAGGCCATGCTTAAA
Organism: Photorhabdus sp. RM322S; assembly: GCF_042879395.1. Taxonomy (NCBI): domain Bacteria; kingdom Pseudomonadati; phylum Pseudomonadota; class Gammaproteobacteria; order Enterobacterales; family Morganellaceae; genus Photorhabdus; species Photorhabdus sp. RM322S. The sequence continues at coordinate 132,378 of NZ_JBHFKW010000008.1, read as the reverse complement.
TTCCATCGAAGTCATCAACTGGTAATTATCCCGTGTTGCTTCAATCACCAGCAGCCATCCATCCGGTGCCAGTAACTGGCGCAGATGTTCTAATCCCTGACGGGCAATAACCGCATTGTGCAGAACATTAGAAGAGACAATCATGTCAAACTGCCCACAATCCAACCCTTGTTCTACCGGTGTACGATTGAAATCAAACAACCGGTAACGAACAAAATCAAACTGCTGATAACGTAATCTGGCCTCATTCAGGAAGAAGGGTGAAATATCGGTAAAGGTATATTCGACGTTCCAGTCTGCCAGTTTCGGGATCAACACGTTACTGGTGCCGCCCACACCAGCCCCAATTTCCAATACCCGCAGGCAACGCCCTTCTTCATGGTTAATCTGAGCCGCTTTTTGTTCAGCCGCAGCCAGCAACAAGCGATTCATCATTTTACTGATCAGATTGTTTTGGTAAGTTTTGATCGCCACATCCAGCTTGCCATCAGGGAACAGCAAATTCAGCGGATCTTCTTTGCCCTGCAACAATTCCGGCAGACACTGGCTACTGCGTTCCAGATAGGTAAGCAAGCCTTGGTCATCATCCAATGCTGACATCAAGTCATAACATTGTTGCCAACACTGCTTGATTTCATACTCTGAAACATCAGCATTGAGCTGGTAATACTCTCCTTGTTGCTGAATTAACTGATGCTGAACCAACGCTCTCAACCACCGGCGTGTTAATTGCCGGTTTTCTGCCGCAATACTGCCGTTTTCCATCACAGAATCGAGGGTAGCGGGCTTTCCTGCCTGTAAAGCGCCGACATCCACCAACGCACCAACCATATGCAACAGGGCCACACGATCAAGGAACCAAACCAGCTTTTCTACCTTTTGCTTATCTATCGTTGCTTCAATATCGCTGACAACTGAGCGTACTTTTTGTAATGCCATCTCATAGCGCTGATACAGCTTTTCTGCCCGTTCCAAAGAATTTTCTGTCGCCGCTTCAACAAAAGCGTGTAATTCTTGATTATGCTTATCCCCTTTTACGACAACCGCAGCCTGAGCCACACTATTATGTCGCTCCAACACGGCTTCTATCTCACCTGTTTCCACCCGATAACCACGAATTTTTACCTGATTATCACAGCGCCCAAGAAACTCAATCACGCCATTGACGGTATAACGCCCCCGGTCTCCCGTGCGATACCAGCGTTGTCCCTGGCTGTCAGTGATAAAGTGATGGCGAGTTTTTTCTTCATCCTGCCAATAGCCCTGGGCAACACCACGACCACCAATCCAAAGTTCTCCCGCAACCCAATCAGGGCAAGGTTCTCCACGGAGATCCAAAATACGGAACTGCTGATTAGCCAATGGCGTGCCATAAGGAATGCTGTTGTGATAGGTTTTTGCGGGTTCTATCGGCCAGATATTTGACCAAATAGCAGCTTCCGTCGCCCCACCCAGGCTGAATTGATAAGCATTTGGCGCATGTTGATAAATAGCGGTTGGCAAATTAAGCGGGATCCAGTCACCAGACATCATCACACAGCGCAAGCGACCAATGGATTCCTTCCCTCCTTCAGACAGGTAGCGGGTCAGCATCGTCATTTGCGCCGGGACAGAGTTCCACAACGTAACCTGATGCTTATCAATTAGCCGCGCCCATTGTGCAGGGTTTTGTAAATCCTGTTCCTGCGGCAATATCAACGCGCCACCTGCGCTAAGTACACCAAAAATATCATAGACAGAAAGGTCAAAACTCAGCCTCGCCAGTGCCAGCATGCGGTCAGTCGATGTGACATTCATACGGCGATTGATATCGCTGATGGTATTCAGCGCCGCATCATGGCTTATCATCACGCCTTTCGGTTGCCCGGTACTGCCGGAGGTATAGATAATATAAGCCAGATTATGCGGGTCATTTTGCTTCACTGACACAGCGGAAGTAATTGCCAGTTCTGACACATTCTCGGTGCTAGCAGCATTAAACCCCTGTTCCCGTAACTGTTGAGCCAAAACCTCATTATCGGTCAATACTGCACTAACCTGTGCATCAGTAAGAATTTGCAATATCCGTGGCAACGGCTGCGAAATATCAAGTGGCAGATAAGCACCATCAGCGATTAGAATCGCCAGGGCCGCAATAATCTGCTCCGCACTTTTTTCCATCAATATCGCGCTATGTCCACCTTGGGGTAAAAACGCGGCCAGTTTTGTTGCACGTGTTACCATTTGTTGATAGGTCATCTGCCCACATGCATCAATCAGCGCCAATGCATCAGGCGTTTTACCGGCCTGTTCCAAAACACCCTGATGTAATAGCGCCGATTTAATCATTTCCTCAGTCGCATTAACCTGTTGCCGTGTTTTTTGCTGGTATTCCGGCAGATTAATGACGAGTACCTGATCCCACACATCAACCTGTTCCAATACCTGATATATCGCGCCAGTAAAGCAACTGAACATATCGCGGATCAGATCTACTGGGAATACACCCTCCATGATATCCCAGTTGATCAATAACCCTCCATTACGGGCCATCACCTGGCAATCAATCCATACCTGTGGGGTCTGACTGATACCATAGCCAATCTCAATATCCATCGGTAATTGGCTGATAATGTCCTGCGCCTGCTCTTTACCCTCGCCAACTAATGCACTGGTAAATACTATCGGCATTCTCGCAGCTTCTGCTCCCCTCTGTCGTGCCAGCTCACGCATCACCTCAATACCACTGAATGCGTTATGCTCCAAATCCTGCCACAGTTGCGCCTGTAGATTTTTCACCCGCTCCAGCAATGAGAGGGGCTGACTGATATCCGCCTGCAATAGGCTAACGCTGGTAAAATCCCCAACCATCCGGTGAATATCTTCATGAAGATCACGGCGGTTCATTACTGTCAGATTGAGACAAAAAGATTTCGTTTCTGACCAGCGGACCAGTGTTTCACTAAAGAGCGCCAAAAGCAGTGCAGAAGGAGAGACGCCTTGTAAACGACAATGTTGCTGCAATTGCTCCCACTGTTTAGCAGTGAGTTGCAAATCGTAACGGCTGAAACGGGGAACAACGCCACTTTGTACCGGAAGGTGAGGTAATTGTGGGCTTGCAGGCAACTCTGGCAGACGTTTCAACCAATATTCACGCGCGCTGGCATAGCTACGATGATGGTGGCGGTGCCGCTCAAACTCCATCACATCACGGAAACTGGTCTGCAATGGAACAAGTTCTGTCTGAGGTTCTTGATAACCTTTTAATAGTTCTGCCAGCAAAATTTGTACACTGAGAAAATCCGCAATCAGCAAATCAATACTGAAATGAAGGCAAGATTTCCCTGCTGCCTGGCTGACTTTCAGATCAAACAGCGGCCAACAATCTGTCTGATAAACCCGGTGAGACAGGGTTTGCCGAAGTTCTTCCGGCGAAGAAGAGTGGCAATCAATGGTGAAATGATGCACTTCCGGCAAAATCTGTTGCTGCCCCTGAACAGTAAATACCGCCCGCAACATATCATGGCGTTGGATCAGTTGATTCCATACCTGCTCAAGACGTTTAACATCCCAATCTTCAGTCAGAATTTCAAAATAACCATGACAACCCACACCACCATAATCGAACATTGAATGACGCCCGACAAAATAAGCTGACTGCACATCACTTAAAGCAAAAGGCAAATGCTTCTGTGCCGGGTTTACCACAAAATTCTGTGGTTCCTGCCACTCCTGTATTAACGCAACAATTTGTGGTTTCAAATTCTTCAACTGAGCAATAACGTGATGACTCATCACTCCCTCAGGCGCACGAAACTTCAACGCCTCACCTTCCAGCCAGAATTTAGCCTGTTGTTGTTCAAGTTGCAGTAAAAGCTGAACCGCTTGTTGTGAAGCTGATAGCTGTACTGTTTTTTTCTGTATCGTTTCCTGGCTATTCATAGAGAACCTTCCTCAAAAATCATTTCCGCTTCCTCTGCGGGGGCGGATTGTAGTTGTTGCGCCATACGTGCAATGGTTTGCAGGTTGAAAACCTGCCAGAGTGGCAAATCAATGTTATGACACCGCCTCAGTTCAGAAGTGAAACGGGTTGCAATAAAGGAGTCGCCGCCGAGGGCAAAGAAATTGTCATGAACGCTGAGTTGCGTCAGATTAAGCAATGGCAACAGCACATCTGCCAGTTGTTTTTCCAATGGGCTTTCCGGCAACGTGTCCATAGCCTGACTGACAACATTCCGTGGTTGTTGCTCAATTATTTTGCGATCCAGCTTGCCGTTGTCTGTCAACGGCCAGCAAGACAGCCAACCAAACTCAACCGGAACCGCATATTCTGGTAATTGTGCTGACAGTTGTTGCCGCAACAGCGACCAATCCGGCTCTTGCGATGCCAAGACGCAAGCTGAGAGGGATGGACGCTTGCCACGTTGATTAACAAATACCAACGCGTCTTCAATACCGTCACAACCTTTCAAAGCCTGTACGATCTCACCCAGCTCAATACGGTAGCCGGAAATTTTAACCTGCTGATCACGCCGTCCCAGGAATTCCAGTACGCCTGTTGGGTGATAACGCCCCATATCGCCAGTGCGATACCAACGCTCCCCTTGCCAGGAAATAAACTGATTGGCAGTACGCTCATCATCACCGAAGTAACCCAGCGCCACACCATGACCACCAATCCACAGCTCACCGGCAACCCAATCAGGGCAATCCTCTTTTAGTTCACTGACTACACGGAACTGCTGGTTCGGCAACGGTAATCCATAAGGAATAGATTTCCATTCAGGATCAAGCTCGTCCACTAACCAGTAATTCGACCAAATGGCCGCTTCGGTCGCACCCCCCATAGAAACCAGTTGTACCTGTGGTATCCAGCGCTTTAAACGCTCAGGCAATGCAAGGTTAATCCAGTCACCGGAGAGCATGACCAGACGCAAACTGGTAAGCGCATCGGTCTGTTCACCGTTTTCACTCAGTAACAGGGCCATTTCCAGTAAGGCTGGTACGCTGTTCCATAACGTTATCTGGTGCTGTTTTATCAAAGTCAACCAATGTGCAGCGTCCTTAGAATGGGTTTCAGGTACCGTGACCAAAGTCCCGCCCGCTGACAACACACCAAAAATATCCCACACAGAAAGGTCAAAATGCAGCGCAGACAGCGCCAGAACTTTGTCCTGCTTACCAACACAATGCTGCCGATTGATCGCTTCAATAGTATTAACCGCAGCACCGTGACTTATCGCTACGCCTTTAGGTACGCCTGTGCTACCAGAAGTGAAAATAATGTAAGCCAGATCCTGAGCTTGTGAATGCCAGGGTTGAATTGCCGTTGTTGTCAGCGGTGACTGGTTAATATCAACAATTGCGACCGATCCCGTCCATTGCAAGTGGCTATCTGCCACAACACGAATCAACCCCGCCTGCTGGGCAACCTGTTCCCGGCGCAGCACAGGCCACTCGACAGAGATGGGAACATAAGCCGCTCCCAACCACTGAACAGCCAGTACCGCGACGACTTGTTGATAACCCCTTGGTAACGCAACACCAACACAATCACCCGCACAAACGCCTTGTTCAACCAAAACCTGAGCCAATCGTTGCACATGTTGCTCTAACTGCTGATAACTGACGCGCTGCTCACCATCAATAATCGCTGTTCGATCCGCAAACTGTTTCATCGCTTGCCCAACACGTTGATGCATTGGTGCAAAACTCAATTCCTGATGCGTATCATTAATCCGTTGACGACACTGCTGCTGTTGTGTCGGCAGTGCTACATTCACCTGAGTATGCCAGTCTGGGGTCACACTTAACTGTGTCAGCAAATCACAATATGCACTGAACATCGCATCGATCATGCCTTGTGGGAACAGACCATCAACCACATCCCAGTTGAAATGTAATTCTCCATCCTGCTCATAGACTTGATGATCGATCCAAACCTGAGGAGTCTGAGAAATTCCCCAGATAGCCGGCGGGAACGGTTGTGCACTCTCTTGATAAGGCATGACTTCTGCCCCTAACGCACTGGTAAACACGACGGGCATAGCCAAATCGGTAACTTGCCGTTGTTTATTCAATTCACGGATAACCCATACCGCCGAAACATCAGTATGAGCCAGATCTTGCCAAAGCTGTTGCTGTAATCGCTGTGCTCTATTGAGCCAGTTTTCATCGGCTAAATGGTGACATTCCAGTAACAGAAGCGAAGTGAAATCCCCCAGAATATGGTTGATATCAGGATGTAATGGCTGACGATCAAACAACGTCACATTGATACTCAATGAAGCCGATTCTGACCATTTCGCCAGCACCTGTGCATAACAAGTCAGCAACAAACAAGAAGGCGTCACTTGATAATGCCGGGCTTTTTCTGTCAAAGTTTGCCACTGCTGCCGTGGCAAAACAGATTGCCAACGTTTAAACCGGGGAGTCCCCAATGACTGCGGATCACAAATCAGTGGCAGCTTTGGTGCTTCAGGTAATTCTGCCAGCCGCTCCTGCCAGTAATTTGCCGATTTACGGCTCTTCTCTTCATCAAAAATCACCGTGGTGAGATAATCTCGGAAACCAATCCCAACGGATGGCAATCCCCCTTCCGGTTGCTGATAAAGCTGCTCAAGTTCGGTGAAGAAAATGCGCATACTCAAGCCGTCAAGGATCAAATTATCCAACCCGATATACAGGCGATTGCGCCCATCATCTGATTGCATCAGCGTCACATGGAACAGTGGCCATTGTGTCGGATCAAGTACCCGGTGGGATAAGCTTTCCCGCAATTTACTGGTTTCTTCTGACCATTGCTGCTCAGAACAGTGGATCACGTCTAGCGCAGGTTTTGGCTGCTGTGGCAACACCCGTTGCATTCCTTGCTCATCGAATACAATTCTCAATGCATCATGACGGGCAATCAATGCGGATAAAGCCTGTTCTAACCGCGTTGCATCAAAAGGCTGGCCTTCGTATTCGTTATAATAATGAGTGGCAACCCCACCGAGACGGAAACCAGCCTGACGCCCCATCAGATAGGCGCGTTGTACATCTGTAGGCGGGAATGGCTGATAACGTTCACTTTCCTGATGTTGCAGTTGCATCACTTTTGTTGTTGGCAGTTCAGCAAAAGTCATCAATCGAGCAAAGTCACGCAATACCGGGGAGGAGAACACCTGAGCCAGTGAGACATCTACAGCCCCTGCTGATTCCAACGCCACAACAATCCGGGTGGCATGTAAACTATCACCACCAAGCAGGAAGAAATTGCTGTCAGCCATTGGCTCTGTACCCAATACCTGTTGCCAGACTTTAGCCACCAGATATTCGGTTTTTCCTGACAATTCGACGCCCTGTGCAGATTGCAGAATTTCCTGCTCTGCCCCGTCTACAGCTAATTGTTCAAGTGCTTTGCGATCTATTTTTCCATTAGCACTCAATGGGAGTTTATCTAAAACATGCAAATACTGCGGCAACATATAAGCTGGAAGATAATTTGTCAGATGCTGCGTCAATTCGTGGCGATTAACCATAACGTTGCTACTACGGTTTTTGCACATCAACAGTACGGAGTTTTCCCCCATTACAGTGACAGACTGCACGGGTAAATCACTTTGCAACAACTGCTGTTGCCAACGTTTCTTATCCAGTAACGGATCTCGCTGGCCTTGTCGCAGATCAGTAAAACCATTTTCATCTTGCAGCAGTAACACCGTTAATTGTGCCAGCGGGCTGAGATATTGGCTTTCAAACACCAATATGCCACTGCCGGAAGATGCCAATACTTGCAGATCAGAGATTCCCCGACGGATATCGGCATAACGATGCAGTGCATTATTACTGATGACCAGATCGGCACTATAATCTACCGCTTCCTGCACTGTGCAAATCTGGCTCTGATGCGGATAACCTGACAGACGATATTTCGCCAATTCACGCAATGAACCGGCCTGCTCAACTAAGCAATATTCAATCTCCAAATATGATAATAGACCGAGTAACTTGCCTGCAAACAGACCACTGCGTCCATTCAGTTCTGCGACTCTGACAGGCCGCTGCAATATCGTGGATAACCGACGGATTTGATCCGCAATAAGAGTAATGACCACTTCAGTTTCCGGTGAACCAACAACCAGAACTTCCGGTGACAATACAGGATCGTCGATAAGCATCAGAGGGTTCTGTTTCCCCTGAATCACCTGAGCAATCCAGTCACAACAACCATCAAGCGCCCGATAAATTCCGCCCATTCGTGATGCCAGAACCGGCTTGTTATCTGGTTGCCACCCTTGATTCAATTGCCAGCCTTTTTCACTTTCAGATAACCATCCCTGATGAGTCAACCACTCCAACCACTGAATAAACAGTGGTTGATAACGGGGTATCACCCCTGCCTGTTGATAAAGTATTTCTGCACTCTGTGGCTGAGTAAGTGTCAGTTGCAAAGAATCAATCAATATCTTTTGCAACAGCGATAACGCGATACGCTGTTCATCATCCTGACTGCTTTCCGCCTGAATAAATGATGGCATTTCAGGTAATACATTATCGGCTAATGTTGAAGAATCACCCGCTGTCACCTGACCTTCAACAAACAATCTCAGATGTTTCTGTGGTTCAGATAAACACAATGCAACGGCTTTGCTGATTGCAGGGTGACGTAAAGCCACCGTTTCAATTTCACCCAGTTCAATCCTGTAACCATTCAGTTTAATCTGGCTATCTTTGCGACCAAGAAACTCAAGGCATCCCCCCTGCCAAAAGCGCCCATAATCTCCCGTCCGGTAATAACGCTGCCCTTGATGCAGAACAAACTGAGTATCTGTTTTTTCCTTGTCACCGTAATAGCCCAGTGCAACGCCTTTTCCACCGATCCACAACTCTCCGGCAACCCAATCAGGGCAATCCCGTTGTTGTGAATCCATGACTCTATAATGCTGATTAGAGAGCGGATAACCGTAAGGAATTGAGCGCCATTCTGACGGGATAACATCGATATCAATCGCGTTAGACCAAATTGCTGCTTCCGTTGCTCCCCCCATTGCCGTTAATTGAGCCTGACTTCCAACTTCACACAAACGGGGAAGCAGATCCAGACCAACCCAGTCACCGGATAACAACACCTGTTGCAATGACTCAGGCAAACCACGGAGATCACTTTCAGCCGCCACCAGCAACATATCAAACAGCGCCGGGACACTGTTCCAAACTGTCACCTGTTCCTGATGCAGCTGTTCCAGCCACTGTTTTGCTTCCCGCTCATGACCCACCTCAGGCATAACCAAGGATCCCCCTGACGCAAGAGGGCCAAAAATGTCATACACCGACAAATCAAAATTCAGTGCCGACAGGGCATATACCCGTGTTTTTTCCCGCTGACCATAACGGCGATTAATATCATCAATTGTATTAGCGGCGGCCTGATGAGATACCACAACACCTTTAGGTGTACCGGTAGAGCCAGAAGTGAAGATGATATAAGCAGAAAGTTCCGGTTCCCCATAAACCACCTGCGATAATGGCAGTTGTGAGTCACCGGTCTGCTCAATATTCAGAACCGCATCAAACCAACGACTAACCGGCTCCTGATATTCATTGTTTGTAATAATCAACGAAATATCCGCCTGACTGATGATGGTCTGTAAACGGGCTGATTGCTGCGCGACATCCAGCGGAACATATATAGCACCAACACTCAAGCAAGCCAAAACAGCAACAACTTGCTCTGTACCTTTTGGCAACAGTAATGCCAGGTTATCTCCAGCTTTTACTTTTTGCTCTTTCAGCCTGTAAGCCAGTTCCAGTACACCTTGTTCAAGTTCACCATAACTGAGTCGTTGATGAGGCGTGATAACTGCGGGTGAATCTGCCCACAATGCCGCAATCTCATAAAAACGACGATGCAGTAAACGTGGCGTAAAAAGCATACCATCACGATCTTTAGGCTCTGTGCGCTGTTCAATAATTTCCGGCGTGACATAATGCGAAACCGGCTTTAAGAGGAGTTGAGGATTATCTGTAATTGCGCTGATCAGATGCGTCATAAAACTAAACATTTGATCAAGCATGCCTTGAGGGAATAACCCATCTACGCAATCCCAGCTGACTAATAATTCCCCTTGATGTTCCATCACCTGGCAGTCAATCCAGACTTGTGGCGTCTGGGATACCAGATAATTCAGCTCTCCCAGTTCATTACCACTAAGCAGATCACGGCCAAGATTACTGGTGAATACCACCGGCATGAGAACTTGATGCCCGCATATCTGCGACCAGTCCCGCATAACCTGTATTGCGCTGTAATCCACATGATCCAGATCTGACATAAACTGGCGATTGAGAGCCCGGCAGTTTTCTAAAATGCTGTTCCCTGCCTGCGAATGACAAGCCAGTAACAGTAATGTTGTGAAATCCGCGACTAAATCAGGCAGTTGAGGATGTTCTCCGCGGCGGTTGAAAATCGTCAGATTCAACGTGAAATCCGGCGATTCAGTCCAGCCACGCAATGTTTCAGCAAAGCAATTCGCCAGCAACATGGAAGGGGTTATACCATTGCTGCGGGCAATTTCCTTCAATGATAGCCAACGCTGTTGCTCCAGACTCCACTGACGATGATGGAAATCAGGCTTATCAATATGTTCCGGTTTAACTGCCAGTGGTAACTGAGGCGCAAAAGGCAATTGCTCAGCCAATCTTTTTTGCCAGTATTGACGACTGTCGATTAGCTGACTATCAGCGGCCTGTTCACACAAATATTGCGGGAAGCTGTAATTTAATTGAGGAAGAAGCGCACCCGGCATCAAAATAAACTGGCTTAGCTCTTTCAACAAAATCTGAAGGCTCATCGCATCCGCCATCACCATATCGATATTAATATGTAAGCGACTGCTATTGACGGTATGGCTTACCACCACGCCAAATCCGCTTTCAATTGTCAGATCTGCAACTTTAGTTTCCAGATGTTTCCTGAGAGCGAATCGCTTCTCTTCCAATAAATTCAGTGAAAGTTGTTGCCAGTCATAAGATTCAATGGATACCGGCTGGTAAGCGGTAATTTCCCCTTTACCATCACCGGTAATACGCATCCGCAACATATCATGGCGTTGATGTAATTGATTAACTGCCCATTCAATATCACGGTTCTTCAATAGCGGACAATCCAGTTCCAGATAGGCCTGACAAGCGATTCCGCCCAGCGTCTGCTCTTTTTGCCGCCCCGTCCAGTAGGCTTGCTGAACCGAAGTGAGCTCAAAAGGTTCGCCATCCCATTTTATAACCGGCTGTGCTGACACTTTTGAGACATTTTCAGGTTGAGCAGCAGCAAACCAACACTGTTGCCATGCGGCTAATGTTGGCTGTTCGAATAAGGAAGATAATGACAGCATGACATGCTGTTTTTTACATTCATCCACCAGATCCAACATCTGCAATGAATCAATGCCCAAATTGAGCAAATTATCATCCATTGCTAGTGCGTCAGGCTCAGTTCCCAGCACGTCCGCTACCCAATTGATAACGAAATCAAAGCCAGCATGACCTGAACAAGGCTCGGATTGATCCTGTGTTCCCTGTTCAACTAAGCGAAGTTCTTCTGGCCAGTAACTCTGACGATTAAATGGATAGAGAGGAAGTTGTGCTAGTGCAAATCGGCTAACCGGCATGTTCCCAGCATATTTAACCCAGTTATAGGCTTGCCCTTGTAGCCAATCGTAAGGATCACTGCCCTTTTCTAGCATTTTTATACGATCAACTTGAATTGGCTCAACATGGCGTAAATACGCAATCAAAGTGGCTAAATTCTGATAGCTGATTAGCACCCGCCAACCAAAATGATGATGACGTTTCTTCAACCAACCATTGAGCAGTTCACCAGCTTGTTGCTGATGATTTTCCAGCAAATCCGCCAGTTGATTAGCCATCTGTTGCAATGCTGATGCACTACAGGCTGAAAGCGGTAATAAACCATTTTCAACACATGGCGCAGGAATAGTGGGGTCAGATAAGTTTGCTTTACTCAGCACTAAACCCGCCATCGTGCCGGTAAAACTGAATGAACTGATTGCAACTCGTTCTATTCGGTGAGATTCAGTCTGTTTACTGTAACGATAACGTGGCATTAACGCTGACAATTTAGTGCTGAACGAGGCCAGAGTTGGATGACCAAACCGTTGTTGCTGTTGTATCTGTGCCACAGCCCGAACCACAGAGGCCACACCCGCGGCAGCTTCCAGATGACCAATCTGGGCTTTACAGGCGGCTAACGGCAATGGCTGGTGTCGTTTACCATAAACACGATCAATAGCTTGTAACTCAATCGGATCACCTAAAGCTGTACCTGTGCCGTGCATCTCCAGCAAATCAATATCATCAGGCGCAATATCAGCCTGTTCCAACAATCGCTTAAGCATGGCTGACTGGGCTTGTGGATTCGGAGCCGTCAAGCTGCTACTTTCACCATCCTGAGCGACACAACTGGATTCAATCACGGCCAACACCGGATCACCATCATCCAAAGCCTGTTGGTAAGGTTTTAGTAATAGTAATGCCGCACCTTCACCTCTGACATAGCCATCCGCATCTTCACTCAGCGTAGCGCACCGACCCTTAGGCGATAACATGCCCGCGTTTATCAATGTCTGTTCAATCTGCGGTGACAGTAAAATATTCACTCCACCCACAACAGCCGCATGGCATTGCCCTTGCTGTAAACTGTGTATCGCCGTATCCAATGCCACCAGAGAAGAAGAGCAAGCCGTATCAATAGTGAGTGCCGGGCCTGTTGTTCCATAGAACTTCGCTAATCGGCCAGAACTTGCACTCGTATTAATCCCAGTAGCCAAATAACTTTTGGCATATTCAGGATTATTCAGTTTCAATAATTGCTGACCAAACTCACTACCGCTCTGACCGATAAAGAAACCCGTATCTGATTGTTTCAGTTGCTCCGGCAACCATCCTGCCTGTTCGAACAGATGCCAGCTTAATTCAAGCAATAACCTCTGCTGAGGATCAAGTAATACGGCTTCCCGGCCTGAAATGTTGAAGAAACGGGCATCAAATTGATCAATATCTTCCAGAGCGCCAATAGGAAGCGCAAACTGGCGAAGTTCCGAATTGCTGGGCCTGACAGCTAGTGATCCTTTTGCCAACCATTGCCCATATTGTTGCCATGTGTTACTTGTTTGCCCCGGCAAGCGACAACTTATCGCAATAATTGCAATCTGTTCATTTTTGGTTGATTCAGATTTTGTAGCAGATACCGTGATTTTTTCATCTGATAATTTATCAATATATTTAGCCAACTGAGTAATAGTTGGGTAAGCAAATAAATCAGCAGGGGTTAGATTACAACGCCAGATTTTATTTATTTGCTGGCAATAGCGGACAGCTAACAGACTGGTTAACCCCAATTCAGCAAAACCACAGGCAGGATCTGGATTATCTACATGAAGCAAACCGCAAAGAAGCTGATAAAGCCAACCGGGCAGGGAAGAAGATTCTTTTTTGTCAATATCACACGGCAAAGCAAAGAGCACTTTGAGTTGGTTATTCTCAAAATCAGCCAACATTTGTTTGCGCCGGATTTTTCCACTGGAAGTTTTCTTCAATGTTCCATGGGGCAATAACACCACATTCGCCAGCGAAAGCTGAAAATCCGATGCGACTCTGGCAGCAATCTGCCGGGCAATGGCCCGTAATTTAGTCCCTTCAAGGTGGCGATAAACTTCGGCAAAGACAAACAACTCACCGCTTTCTACCTGCTGGCAAGCACAAGCTCCACCGATTTTTACGTCTTCACATCCCATTTCAATACTGGCTTCAATATCATTTGGCATGTAATTTTCGCCGGCGACAATAATAAGATCTTTATGTCGCCCACAGATATAAAGTTCTCCCTGCCAGATAAAGGCTAAATCACCCGTCCGCAAATAATAGCTTTTATCTACAGACTGATTAAGGCAAGCCATAAAAGTCTGTCGGCTAAGTTCGGGGTTCTGCCAATAACCAGGCGCTTTGGAATCGCCATCAACCCAAATTTCACCAACCCGCCCTTCCGGTAATATTTCACCGGTTTCAGGATCAACAATCCGCAGTTTCCATCCACTGACAACCTGCCCTGAACTCACCAGCTCACGACCATTTTCCGCAGGAACAGCGTAACCAGCAACAAGTCTATCTGCATCAAAACGCTGGCTAATGAATGGCATCCCGGCGGGTTTGCGGCTGATGACGAGTGTTGCTTCCGCCATACCATAGGCGGGCACAAAGCTCAAAGGGGTAAAACCTGAGACAGAAAAGTGGCGGGCAAACCGCGGCATAGTTTCAGCCCGGATAGGTTCTGCGGCATTCAGTACCATTTTAAGCGAAGAGAGATCGAATTCTGCTGCCTGCTCTTGAGTGATACTATCAACGCACAGTTGCCAAGCGAAATCTGGTGCGGCTGTGGAATTTGCAGAATAATCAGTAATCAGCTTTAACCAACGGGCAGGATCAGCCGCGAAATGGCTGGGAGAAATAAAGTTGCAACAACCGCCAGATAATAGTGGCGTCAATAATCCGCAAAACATGCCCATATCATGATAAAACGGTATCCAATTGGCGGTAATAATACGTGGCTGGCAATCGCGATGTAATTCAAGCAATATCTCATGTTGGGCCTGCATATTTGCATCAAAATTGCAGACAGCTTTCGGCTTACCGGTAGAACCAGAAGAATATTGAAGAAATACTGGGCCATCATTCGGACACATTAGCTCTTTATATTCATTAGCTGATGGTATTTCTGATATATCATTCTCCGTAAGAATATCATCTAGCACAATAACCTGACGACCTACATGCCATTGCCGTTTCTCAATTTCATCAACCGAGCTTTTTAAAGTAATAATATATTCTGGCTGACAATCTTCAAAAATATGATTAATGGTATCTGCCACTCGTCCAAGACGATGGCTGGCAGGTAAGTTAACCGGAACAGCCGTAACACCACGGATGATACAAGCTAAAAATCCCAAAATAAACTGAGTATTACCCGGTATCAGAATAATCGCTTTAGCATTTTCGCGGTAACTTATATGGCGTGCAATATAGCTACTGAGACAGATAATATCTTTATAGTTAAATTCTTGTGTATTATCCTTAAGGCAATATCTTAAAACCGTTTCGTCAGGTTGTTTATTTGCATATAAATAAAGAGTATCTCTTACCCACCCTGATAAATTATTTTTATCATTCATACCTTAATTCCTTACAATTATTACTAGCATTTAAAATGGTCGTAATAGCAGGCAGTGAAAAATTTATAAATAATGCATAGCATATAAGAGCAGTTAATAAATTTAACTACTCTTATACACCACCACAACAGGGATTGTTGTGGTGGTTTGTGTAATCATTCAGTTTACTATTAATCAGAACTTAATATTGACTGTCGCACCATAAGTTAGAGGTTCTCCTGCACGACCATACCAACCGTTCTCTCCAGTCATTGGGTCAGCCATTGGGAATGCACGAGTAACATAAGTCTTATTTAACAAATTCTTCGCCCAGAATGTAATATCGTAATCTGGTGTTTCATATCCAGCCCGAAGATTCAACAAGCCATAATTAGACTGCTTCTGAGAATTAGCATTATCAAAATAAACTTTACCAGCAACATTATAATCCGCACGGATAAAGTATCCGTTCAAGAAACTATAATCGACACCGACACCATAGGTGTAGTTTGGTGTATTTGCCGGGCGTTTATCTTTATAATCAGTAACACCTACAATTTTTCCACTTTTGTCATAAATATTGTCTTTAAACTCAGTAAAGTGAGCATCATTGAAACCTGCATTAGCAGATAATGTCAGCCCCTTAATCACTCTCCAGGAAATTTCCGATTCAAGCCCTCTACTGATTGATTTCCCTGCATTCTGGGTAACGGATTCTGGATAAAACTGCTTTTCAACCTGCTGATCGGTAAAGTCAATCCAAAATAATGCGGTATTCCAGCGCACTGTCTTATCCAACCATTCTGATTTCAGACCAATTTCATAGTTGGTTGTGTATTCAGCATCAAAACGGCGCTGATCCTTAGGCGCCAAACTGTTAAACCCTCCACTTTTATAACCACGGGCAATACTGGCATATAACATAGCGTTATCCGTAGCATAATAATTGACCCCAGCTTTCGGTAACCAGGCATCAAAAGAGAGTTTATCCGTCAAATTTTCTCTGGTTATTCCTGAGAAATTTTCTGTCTTGCCGAATTTCAGATTCTTTTTCTCATAGTCATAACGCAGCCCAGCAACCAGCTCTACATTATCCATCAGATAATAACTGGTATTACCAAAAAGAGCATAATTATTGGTCTTAACGTTGGTATTCTTAACCTGATATCCGAACTGTAACATCCTGTAATCAATATCTAATTTATCATCCTGATTGAAATAATACATACCAATCAACCAGTTAAATGGCCCGGTATTTTTAGAATTAAGACGTAATTCCTGAGAGAAGTAATCTTGTTTACGGTCAATTAGCAATTTTGAATGTGATTTACGGGTAAAATCGAGATCCTGGTAATCTTTTTTATCTTCTGAAGTATATGCACTAATTGAAGTCAGATCCATGCGATCCCATTGATAAACCGCTTTAATAGATCCTTTATAAATATTAGCATCTGATTTACCTGCATAATCAGAATCTATCGATTTTGTCCCTCTCTTTATTTTATCGAGCGGTGCAAATGAAGCGTTTCCATTTCTGCGGTTTTGTGCATCAAACGTAGTAATAATATCCCACGGCCCATCTGATGGCTGCCAGCGCAGCTTAAATCTGCCGTTAAAATCATTAATATCATTTATATTCTTTTTATTATCATAATCCCGTTTAAAATAACCGTCGCTATTCAAATAACGTAATGCTGTACGGTAAGACCAATCGCCATATTCATCAATGCCACCACCTAAAATAGCTGTAGTCTGCAAACGATTATAATTACCATATGAAAAGCCAAGTTTCCGTTCAGTTACCGGATCGGGATCTTTGGTAATGATATTAATGACCCCCGCTTCAGTATTGCGGCCATATAATGTTGCCTGTGGGCCACGTAATACTTCAATACGTTCAATATCCAGTAATTCGGTATCAAATGAATGGCTATATACACCATCGGTAAAGAAACCGACCGCTTGTTCCCCTTCCATTCCGGGCGTCACACCACGTAATGAAATAAACCCAGCATCAGATGGGTTACCTGCTTTTATCATATATAAATTGGGAACTTCTGAAACGACTTCGTAAAAGTTTTCAATCCCTTTCCGTTCAATATCAAAATCAGATAATGCCGTCATACTTATTGCTGTTTTTTGCTGATCCGCAGAAACTTTCTCCGCAGTTACAACAATGGTATCCAACGAATCTGTTTTGCTATTTTTATTTGCCAAACTCTGATGAGAATAAAAAACAGATAACACAGCAATAGTGGTTACGCTATGCTTTAACATAGATAGCTAATCTCCAAGAAGAAGCGGGTATAGGCATTCAATAATACCGGCAAAAACGCTTTTACCATCCATTAGTAAAAAACTTGAGGAATTATATAAACAACTAAAAAAAAATGCAAATGCAAATGATAACCACTTGCATTATTATCATTGTGAAGAAAATAACACACCTCAATTTTCAATTCAACTTATTGTTTTAATTAAGATTAATTATTATCCAAATTTGTTAAGGCGGTTAAATTATTCAGATCTGAGACACAAACTGAGTCCTTGCCAAAACACAGAACATAGCTCAAATACTTCAATCCCTATTTCATTAAGCTATTTTATTTACTGTTTTTTATAGTAAAGAGTAAGCCCAAGCAGTACAAAATAATTATTTATCCACTCAATGCATTTTAAATATTTCATTATTATCTAATATAAATATGCCGAAATGATGAAAAAATTTAAATATATAGATACAGTGTATTATTAATATCATCAGCCTGACGCTATTATATCCAATAAACTAAGCCGTTCAGCCAGCCCGCTTCGCCTTTGTGTCGGCGTCTGGATAGCCTGACGCAATACCGCCTCATGTGCATAAAGAGTCAGTTTTTTTCTGGCACGGGTCATCGCTGTATAGACCAGTTCGCGGCTGACAACCGGTACAAACTGCGTTGGCAATACCAGAGCCGTATGCTCAAACTCTGAACCCTGGGATTTATGTACTGTCATCACATACGCGGTTTCATGCTGTGGCAAACGACTGGGTTGAATCCCTTTGATCTGTCCATCAGGCAGTTGAAAATACGCACGCAGCTCATTATTTTCGTCCCTGAGCATAATGCCGATATCGCCATTAAACAGGCCTAGTGTGCTGTCATTACGGGCAATCATTACTGGCCGCCCAGCATAACCACGGCTGAAAATCCCGGCAGGGCGACGGATCAGCCCCTGACGATGCAATAGCTGTTCTATTCGCTCGTTAAGCCCACTGACACCGAATGGCCCTTCTCTGAGTGCACACAACAAGCGATAGCGGTTAAATTCAGCCAGAATTTCTTTTGCAGGCGCCTGCTTTGCCACCCGTTGCAAATAAGAGTGATAACCCGATACCGTTTCTGTCAGTAACCGCTGATAATCTTCGTCCCCAGACAACGGGTAAAAACAGATATCATTCAATGGTTGTTGCAGAATAGACAGAGCTTCCCGGCTCTTTCCCTGATTAACTGCCGCCGCAAGTTGCCCAATTCCCGAATTTTCATCAAAGCGGTAGCTTTTACGCAACAGGCACAGACGATCACGAACCTCTGGAGCATTTTTCTGATCGCCTGCAACCAAATGGCATCCCGTCAATCGACTTAGCTGTTCTGCTCTTACCGCGCTGTATCCCAATTCAGCAAAACGGCAAATATCGCCCAACACAGCACCCGCTTCCACTGACGCCAATTGATCACGGTCACCGAGCAGAACGATTTTCGCCTTGGGTGGCAATGCATCAATCAACCTGGCTATCATGGGTAAATCCACCATTGAAGCTTCATCCACCACCAGCACATCCAGATTCAGTGGGTTATCCCGGTCATAACGCAACCGCTGGCTATCAGGTTGAGCGCCCAACAGCCGATGAATCGTCTGCGCCTGATTTGGCATAGATTCAAACTGTTTCTCTGTCAGAGGCAATTTTCTAACGGCGCTGTTAAGAGATTCAGTCAATCTGGCAGCCGCTTTTCCCGTCGGAGCCGCCAGTTGGATAACCTGCTTTTTATCCGGATTAAGTTTGATTAAGGCAGTCAATAACTTAGCAACCGTTGTCGTTTTTCCGGTTCCCGGCCCACCAGAGATAACAGAAACTCTGCTAGTCACCGCTACAGCAGCAGCCACCCTTTGCCAGTCCACTGTTTCATCAGACAGTATGAATAATTCATCCAGAATAGTTCTCAGTTGCTCTTCCTGAATACTATCGGCTGATTGATTAGCGGAGAAAAAAGCAGCTACCTGGCACTCACTTTGCCACATCCTCTGCAAATAGAGTCGATCATGCGAAAGCACAACAGGCGTTGGTTGAAAACCATCACTGACGGCAGCACAGTTTTCCAGTGCCGCCAGTAAACTCTGCTCATCAGGTTTTCCCGCAATTTGCCATAGTTGCTCCGCAAATTCACGATGTCGCCCATCAAAAAAATGTTCAGGTGTTATCCGGTTAACCGGCAGGCAAACGTGGCCGGTACCGGTTTCAGCACTCAACAACGCCATTACCAGCAACAGAACAGGATCTTCATCCTCAATCAACGTATGAGCAAACTGTAAATCCAATGAACGCAGGAGCCTGAGGTCTACGGCCTGTCGTAATAACGAAATCATCAATTTTTCTCTTTATCAGGCTGTTCATTACCACGGAAAAGCAGATCCAAAGCATCGACAAATTCAGCCGCAGCGCGACAACTGAAAATACCATTTCCCGGCTGTTGTTTATCGATTCCCCTCAGGAACAGATAAATCACACCGCCAAAATGTTGTTGGTAATCATAATTAACCAGTCTGTGACGCAAGTAACGATGCAATGCCAGTGTATAAAGCTGGTATTGCAGATCATAACGATGCTCAATCATGGCTGTTTCCATCGCTTCTCGGGTATAAGCCTGACTCCCCTCGCCCAACCAGTTTGATTTGTAATCCAATACATAAAACCGGCCTTGCCAACAGAAGACCAAATCAATAAACCCTTTCAGCATCCCTTTCACCTGCTGAAACTCCAGTTGAGGGCAGCGGGCAGAAACAGGGTCGTAACGACGCATCACCGCATCCAGCTCCTGAGATCGCAAAAGTTGTTCGACCGGCAGATAAAACTGCATTTCATCCTGTTGGTGATGAAGCGGAATTTCTGCAAGCTGTATACCGTCATCACTCAATGGAGTCGTAAAAATATCTGCCATCCACTGTTGTAATACCCCACTCCAGTGTTCATCAAACCCGGCCGATTTCAGTTGTTCTGCCAACCATTTCTCATCAGGCAATTGGCTGAAATCAAGCTCTTCCAGAATAGAGTGCAAAAAAGTCCCCGCAGAGGCTCCCCGTGGAAACGTATGTGGTGTCATTTCAGGTTGTTCTGCTATTTGTTTTTCACCACTGGCATCAACATCCAACTTTGGCGCGATAGACTGAACAATAACCTCAATAGACTCTTCTCCAACAATACGGGGGGAAGTATTACCATAATGAACAGCAGAGTTTTGTAAACCAGAATAACTGGTGATCCGCCAATCATCCTGAATCCTGCGATTAAACTGCCTTGCCGACAGCAATAAATCATTTTGGCTTTGTGATTGCCATGGACGATCATCAGTATCACCGATTGAGGAGACAACAATTCCATCCCCACTTAATTCTTTAAGACATTTCGCCAGAAAATCAGCATCACCTTTAACTCCTTTTTGGAGCAGGTAACCCAGAGCACACTGATGCAGATCGGTATCTCCGGCCTTTTTCTTATTACCTTTTATCAGCGGAGCCACACCGACACTGCAATGGTAAACAGAGCGCGTCAATGCGACATAAAGCAAACGCAAATCTTCTGCCAGCCGCTCTTGTTCCGCCAGTTTGATCGTTTCCTCATCAGGAAAAATATCAAGGCAAGTAGCAAAACTTGTACGATCATGATATATCGCCCGTTTCTGCGCCCTGAAATTACAAACAAATGGCAACCATACCAGCGGATATTCCAATCCTTTAGATTTATGGATAGTACAGATTTGTACCAAATGGCGATCACTTTCCAGCCGCATTTGCTGGCTTTCCGACTGCGGATCAGGATGAGATATTTGTTGAGCCAGCCAACGAATAACCGCATGTTCACTGTCGAGTTGTAAAGATATCTCCTGCAACAACTCACCAATATGCATCACATCCATCAAACGCCGTTCACCCTCATAACTCACCAGCAAATTTTCGGCAATATGATGGTTTGTTATTACTGCCCGTAACATCGGTAATACACCACGGCGTTGCCACAGGCGGAAATAACCATCAAACTCATCAACTAACTGATCCCACGCCTTTTCATCATGATTCAGCTTGTCTATCTGACGAGCAGTCAAACCAAACAAACCACTGGCAAGTGCACTTCTCAGAACACGTTCCTTCTCTGGCGACAATACCGCTTGCAGTAACCAAAGAACATCCTTTGCTTCCGCGGTCTCAAATACGCTTTCCCGGTTAGAAAGAAATACGGAAGGAATAGATAACAAGTTAAGTGCATTACGGATCAGTATGGCTTCCTTTCTGCTACGCACCAAAACAGTCATGTCGGCAGCCGTCACAGGCCGGGGATCATCTCCTTTATGTAACAGCGCACGTCCTTCACTGCCAGCCTGCAACCAATCACGAATTTGCGCGGCACAAAGCCGTGACATTGTTTGTTCATAATCTCCGGTAGAAATCCCTTCTCCTGGCTGTAACCAGAAATTCAACGCTGCCTGCTCTTGACCATCATAGCTAAAAGAGAGTCCCCGGTTTTTCTCTGCCGCAGAAACTTCAATAAAGGGGATCTGTTCAAACAAAAATGGATTTTCTGAACGCATAAACAACTTGTTTATTGCCTGTACCATTGAGCAGGCAGAACGCCAGTTTGTCTCCAGAGTATAGTGAGCACTTACCTGAGAGCGGGCACGAATATAAGTGAAAATATCTGCACCACGAAATGCATAAATAGCCTGCTTAGGGTCGCCGATAAATAGCAACCCATTTTCAGGCTGATCGCCATAGATGGTATGGAAAATTCGGTATTGCTGTGGATCGGTATCCTGAAACTCATCAATCAACGCAACCGGATAGCGCTGACGGATAGTTTGAGCAAGCAAATCACTGCCCGGGCCTTTCAAAGCATCATCAAGACGGGTTAATAAATCATCAAACCCCATCTGGCCACGTATCAATTTTTCCCGGCGGATTGATTGGCGAATTTCAACAATCGCTCTGGAGATAATCAAATCACGTAAGGTCAGTGGTTGCTGATATAAATCATCGATAGCAACAAAAAGTGAATGCTTAGGTACATCACCTTTCTTTGTCTTTTCTGCTAATACCGACTGCCGGAATTTCTCCAGCTCTTTTGGCAACTGATAATCCTCTGTAGGTTCCTGAACCCAATCAGTGACTCTGTTCAGCCAATTTGGTAAGTGCTTACTACTATAACTTCTCTTGTCTACACCGGAACCCGCAATTAAATCATGCAATTTTCCAGCCACTTCATTCCATTGGCATTTAACACCGCTGATCAACTGGATAATTTTCTCATGACGGCTTAACAGCGTTTCATCACTGTCTGGCGCATCAACAATATGTGGCATATCCCCTTGTAAATAAGGGTGTAATTCAGCTAACAGTGCTTCCGGCCCACTCCATTCCTGACTGATGACCATTGCCATTGACAACGGCAATGGATAGCAGTAACGGCGCCAGAAATCAGCACACCCTTGTTTTTCCAATGGATGTTGATCCTGAATTAATGTCTGTTCAAACAAAATCCCAGATTCAAAAGCATTATGCGCCAACATTCTCTGACAAAAACCATGAATGGTATAAATCGCGGCTTCATCCATCTGCCGCTCGGCTGCCAGCAACCAGATAGCCGCTTGTTCTTTATCCGGGATTTCATCCAATAGCTGTTGATAGTCGGATCCTGCACTTTCTACTTCGCTTCGAATACAAGCCAGGCGAAGTTTATGAATATTTTCACGGATTCGGCCACGCAGCTCATCTGTTGCGGCTTCAGTAAACGTCACCACCAGAATTTCTTCCACGCTTAAAGGCCGTGGAAAAGCGGCATCTTTCCCCAATCCAAGTAGCAAACGGAGATATAAAATGCCAATGGTGTAGGTTTTACCCGTCCCAGCAGAAGCTTCGATCAGCCGCTGACCATTCAGCGGCAGAGTTAATGCATTAAGCCTATGGACAGATATCTCTGTACTCACTGAGTTCTTACCTCAACAGGTAACTGCTTCTGAAGTTCAGTGACATTATGATAAGTTTTCCAACCTTTCAATTTCGCATATCCATCCGGGTTTGCTGATTTGCCAATCACTTGGGAAATAAATGACAGTCCGCGATGTTTGACTACCGCATCCTGATAGAAATGAATCAGTTGCTTCTGTGTGGTTTTCTTTAGTGCCTCCAGCATCTTATCTCGGCTATCAAAACTAAAGTTATTGCGACTAAAATCACCGGAGAAACGGGCAACTTCGGAATAGAAAGTTTGTGGCGGCTGCTGCCTTTCATTAATCAGCGCATTTTTGTACTGCTCAAAATCAGTTTGAGACATCGCTTCCAGTTTACCCGCGGCTTTCTGATAGAAATCCAGATAACGCTGATTCAAGTATTTTGGTTGTTTACTGTTACTTTGCAGCAGGAAACCCAACCCCCACTGTTCCCCGACACTGGTATTGAAAGCAAACACCGCATACCCCAATTGTTCCGTCGTTCTTAGCTGCTCATAGAACCAAGACTGAAGCATATTGCTCAACAAACTGGAATAAACATAACCTTCTATGCGGTCATACCCCGTCGGGATATAAACTTCAGCTAAAGCACCGTCGGTGCTGCTGCCAGCACGCTGGAAATTAACCGGGTAATTTTTATCAATCACCACCTTGTTCCCACTCCACCAGTGACTTCCTTGATTCGCCAGTTGATGATGGGCAGATTCAGCAATAACTTTGCTCTGCTGTTCGGTCAGGTTTCCAATGATCATCATCTGCAAAGCAGCGTTTTTAATCATCTCATGACGATACTCAACAATATCCTGAACGGTGATGGTTTCCAGCTCTTTCAATCGAACAGATTGTTCAGTGTAAGGTACCCCAGAAAGGCGCTTCAATGGCTGCATAGCCATTTCATAAGCTTTACCGTTATGAGAAACCTTGATCTGTTCACGATACCAGGATTTAGCTTGTTCCAGTTGACTCTCAGTTGGTGTAAACGCCATATAATTACTGATTAAAGAGGTTAAGAGTTGCGGCAAATTCTGAGTGTAGCCACTGACGCCTAATTGCAGTCCCTGCGATGCGCCACTGGAGATATTCATTCCTGCAACGGAAGCCTGATAACCCAACTGGTCAAGGGAAAGCCCTGCCAAATAATCAAGCAAAGAGGAAGTTACCTGCTTACGGGCACTATTCAGACTTTCCGCATGGCGCAAATCAAGAACGATGCTGGCTTTAGGCTCATTAGCAAAATATTGGCTCGGCATATAGAACAAACGGAGATTCTGCTGTTCAAGAATCATCTCAGGATGCTTCTGACTTTTACCTGCTTTTATCAGTTTCAAGTCGTCAGGAATATAAGGATTTGGCACCGGCAGAGAAAAGTTCATTTGTT
Source organism: Photorhabdus sp. RM322S (assembly GCF_042879395.1). Lineage (NCBI taxonomy): Bacteria > Pseudomonadati > Pseudomonadota > Gammaproteobacteria > Enterobacterales > Morganellaceae > Photorhabdus > Photorhabdus sp. RM322S. The sequence goes on along the minus strand of NZ_JBHFKW010000008.1, from coordinate 107,557 downwards.
CCTCTAACTGCTGCCATTTTGTCCGCTGCTGCGATGTGATTCGATCAACCTGATAAGGTGCCTGGACAAAATAAGCCTGTTTATTGTGCGGCTCTTTTGGGCTGATATACCAGATACGGGCGTTTTCAGGCGTCAATTCAGCAAGCCGACTGGCAATTGCTTTCGGATTATAATCATCAGCCACATAGCCGGAATTCAATACATTGGAAACAGGAACTCGCAGCATTGCATCCGATAACCATTCGATATAATGCATATCACGAACGATAGAAGCATATTGGAAAGAGAGCTTCAAAACCTTAGCGATCTCATCAAAATAGCTTTTCTGAATGCCTTTTTGTTTTAACAAATTAATATAGGCAAAAATAGCCGCAACAACCTGATCCCGCTGTTCAAGCCCTTTGTCTGTCAACGTCACATAGATAAAAAAGATGCCTTTATTGCGGTCAATCATCGGTGCCGCACCTGCGTTGATACTTTCAGCCAACCCTTGAGATTGCAGCCAGTCTGATAACGTATTCAAACTGCGGTTACCTATCATATAACCGAGATATTCATCCGTTTTACTGCGAAAATCAGCACTGTTATTGTCAATACTGAACTCCAGTTGCAACGCTTTTTGCGGTTGAGCAGGAACATAATGGATAATAATTCCTTTCTCTTTTTCCGTTACTGCCGGGACGGTAATCGCCGGCACGCTCGCTTTTCTGTCCGGTATCCGGCCAAAAGTATCAACAGCAATTTGAGCCAGTTTATCAATAGGCTGATTACCGTAAATGACACCTTTCATCAGATTGGCTGAATAATAGTGCTGATAGAAATCCACCAGTTCTGTTTGTAATTGACTCCCCGGTTTATCTTTCAGCGTTTCCAGATTACCACCAGAAAAACGGGCATTGGGATGTTTAGGGTTCAGGGTTTCTGATCGTATTTGGGCAACCCGCATCCCATCGCGAGAACGCGCCATTGTCAGTTCCGCATTGACTGCGTTTCGCTCCCGATCTGCGTTTACCGGGTCAAGCAGAGGTTCAGCCAGTGCATCAGCCAGACGATCTGTGGCATCAGCTAACGCTTCATTTTCTACTTCAAGGTAGAAAGCAGTACGGTAAGAGGCGGTGCTGGCATTATAACTACCGCCGTGTTTTTGCAAAAACTCAGATAAACTACCCGACTGTGGGTAGCGCGCAGATCCCATCAGAACCATATGTTCCAGATAATGTGCAAGCCCAAGCTGGCTGTCAGGGTTTTCCATACTCCCAACCGGAATCGATACCGCTGCCAGTGATTTTGTCGCCTTCTCATCAGACACCAGCAAAACCGTCATATTATTTGCCAATTTGATTCCCTGATACTGACGGTGATCATTTTCGCTTTTATAAATTGTCTCTTGCAGTGGCTGCCACTGTTGTGTTTGCGCATAACCTGCCGTTCCCCAGAAAAACAGGAACATCACAGCAATCATGCGGACAAGATGTTTATGCATTATCGGATATTCTCCCTATGTATTCTGATATCGCGCTATCGGTAACAAATAACTGAGCGCTTCTTGTTTAAGTTTTGCTAAAAATAATTTATCAGCTTGCCTGAAAGCCCGCTGAACATAAGGATCATCACCTTCCCCTCTGCGCCCTTGCTCCCCAAGCCAGGCTTTCAGTAGCTGGCTTTCAGCTTTTGATTGGATTTCATCACTGCTGTCAATCTCACCCGTTTCTTTATTCATGCATGTTGAAAGCCACACCCAACCACTTTTACAAAATAAGGGCAAAGGAATTGTTCTTCCGCGTTGATAACCTTCAACCAATTGATTCAAATAATCTTTCGCTTGTTCTGACGGCACAGGGGCAAAGCGCCATTCACTGTTATCTCGCCCATAACTGCGGCTTTCCCCCTGACCACCAGCAAGACAGTAAGCCAGATGTTCAATCCACAGCTGCATACCATCATTTGCTGTCAGACTAGCCGGCCGCCAACGTAGTAAACCATCCGGCTGCACCTTATTAATTCGTCCTGTCAGAATGACTTGCCCTAAATCATGATGTAAATCGACAGAGAAAGTCTCTATTTGTTGTTCACGAATTTTATCCGCCAGCGGTTGCATCTCTTTTTGCTGCTTCAACCAATAAACTTCACCAAAAGCACCAAAAGGCAGCCCTCCAGCCGCACGAAGTCGGTTGAAGAGCGGCTCAGGCGATTGTTGTTCAATGAGTGTATTCAACAATAGCTGATTAAATTGATAACGTTGAAGATTATCCAAAACAAAAGGTTCTTCCTCAGGTAACTCCGTTTCTTCAATGACAAAGTTTATTTTCAGACAACGCTGGAAAAAAAACCGAACGGGATGACGGTAAAAGCGGATTAAATCATCAAGTGTAATTTCCCGAATGTGTTCCGTTTCGACAGGCTGACAAAATTCAGAATATGCAGCACCTTGCTCAGTCGCTGCCGGTAGCCACTCTCCGGCATAACTTTGCTGATAACTGCCCGGTATAAAGTTTGCCGGCGCAAATGGAACCCGGGTATGAAGAGACAACAGATGTTTTCTGATATTAGCGGCGCTTTCATCAACGTTCAGTTTTTCATTGCCTGGCAAGCAGAAACTCTGGCAAACATAATCCAGCAATTCATTAACCAGCACTGAAGGGTTGCATTCCGTATCATCACGAATGGATTTACCGATGTAACTAATATAAAGAAACTGTTCAGCGGATATCAGCGCTTCAAGGAATAAATAACGATCATCATCCCGCCGTTTTCTGTCTCCCCTTTGACTTTTTTCTGCCATCAGGTCAAACCCAAGCGGTGGAATTGAACGGGGATAAATACCGTCATTCATTCCCAATAAACAGACAACCTTAAAGGGGATAGAACGCATTGGCATTAGGGTGCAAAAGTTGACAGACCCTGCGAGAAAACGCTGACTTATTTTTTCATCATCAAACCGGAGAGCCAATTCATCCCGCAACAGAACCAGTGGCACGATTTCCTGATAGCGGGCATTCAAGCCATTACCTATCACTTTCTGCCACTGCTGCTCTATCATTGCCAGTACTAATTCAGTTTCACTGTCTGCGACGAAAAATGTTTCCAGCAATTGCTGACAGACAGGTAACCAACCCATTAGCGTCTGATTCTCACCCAAAATTTTGCGCCAGTAGCTCAATTGCATTAAAAACTCAGCTAATTGGCCGGCAAGCTCCGCTGCTAAACCGCTGGATTCATCATAAGGCAATACCTCTTTCCAAGGACCTGACCGGCTATCCATGGCATAACCCAACAACATTCTGGTCAGCCCAAAACGCCATGTATGCTGGCCTGTCACCGGCAAGGACAGCTCTTCCACATTGTCGTCATCCAGCCCCCAGCGAACACCAGATTCTTCAACCCAACGCCTTAATAAACGTAAACCCTCTTCATGAATTTCAAATTTATTCGCCAACGCCGGAACTTCCAGCAATGCTAAAACCTGCTCAGTGGTAAAACGGCTTTGAGGTAAATCAAGCAGTGTAATAAATACCTGTAAAATTGAATGCGCTTGACGGGCTTTGCGATCAGAAATTGCGAATGGAATATAACGTTCAGCAGAGACATTACCAAATACCGCCTGAACATAGGGCGTATAATTGTCGATATCCGCGACCATCACAATAATATCCCTTGGCGTCAGTGATGGATTATCTTCCAATAACCTTAAAAGCTGATCCTGTAAAATTTCCACTTCCCGTTGAGGGCTATGGCAAACATGGAAAGACAAAGAACGATCTGAAGGATCAAGCAGCCGTTTTTGCAGGCTATTTTCAAATGTTTCTTTTGTTGAGCCAATCTGGGCATGATCCTCCAGATAGAGAATATCCCTTTGGAGCTGATGTAATACGTTATCTTGTTCTAATTCGACAAAAGCGTGAACATCCGAACTTTGCTCAAGCTGAGACAATAAATAAAGATTATCACGCCCTAATCGCCCCCATGACGCCAACAAGGGGTTACTGATATCCTGTTCACCTTCATCGTTAAACAGTGATTGAGCATTGCCAGGATCTTTAAAATATTCCAATTCCTGCTTATTTTTATAGTGACGCGGTTTACGGCTGCTCAGTTTTGCCAGAAAAGCATAATTCTGAATATCTCCCCAATAGTATTTACATGGGTTGGTAAACATCAGGTGAATATCAATATGCTGTCCCAATGCCTGTAAGGCTTGTAAATACACAGGCGGCAAAGCCGAAATACCACAGATAAATACCCGTTTCGGTAAGCAAGCTGAAAGTTCAGCACTGTTTTCCAATATCGAAATAAAACGGCGATACAAGTTAGCCCGATGCCATTGAGGTTGTTGTAGCTGGTGGGTATATTCCGTTAATTCCAGCCACAATCTTTTCTGCCACAATTGATTATCGCTCAAACCATCAATAAGCTGCCCTTGCTGCCAGCTTTCCAGCCATTGCGGGCGATAAACAAGATATTGGTCAAACAGGTCAGCAACCCGCCCGGCCAATTGATGAATTTTCCGTTTATCAAAATCCTGATCAAGATAGTGCCTAAGTGGGACAAATTCTGCTTCTGGCAATAATTGAGGCAATAACGCCATCAGTTTCCATGTCATGGCATCTTTACTAAAAGCACTTTCTTTCGGGATATCAGGCAATACTTTGGTAAACATATCCCAGATAAAAGTAGCCGGAAGTGGAAACGAAATATTGGCTGATATCCCTATTCTTTCAGCCAGTTGGATTTGCAGCCACTGTGACATGCCTGGGCTTTGTACCAGAATGACTTCCTGCTCAAACGGATCAGTCAGTGGATTATCTCCGATAAGTATGGTTATCAGCTCTTTAAGAAGACCCAACTGATTAGAATGATAAACCTTGAACATCAGGACTCCCGTTTGAACAAATCCACCGGCTTGCTTTACTTTGCTGATTATAAGACGTTGTTACTATAACTGTAAGCTGATAGCAATCAGATAACTGATATGTCGTCTGAAATTCAGCATGCCATCCCGGTGGCGGTGTTAATTCTGATAAAGCACTTTGACCTGCAATTAATTCATATTGTTCCAGGTATCCATAAGATAATTTATCCGCCTTTGATTGTTGCCAATGTTGCTGAAATCCAAATAATAGTGCCTGATGATAACGCATTAATCCCAGTAAAGAGACAGAAAAGACCATAACGGCAACCATAACTTCGGGCAAACTCATCCCTAATTGATGAGCATGAAAAAGATTTGGTTTCATAAACAAAACCCCGTATCTGCCTCGGGACAGAAATCCAGCCAACCGCTTTCTACCGGAATAAGAGAATCACTTCCACCAGAAGAGATTAATTTCATCCATTGATACAATCCGACAAATTGCCCGGATGCCACTTCTGCCACACCTTTCAGCAGAAAAAAATTACTTGAGTACCTTTTTAAACAGCTTGTTAAATGGAACTCCTGCTGTTGCAGGCAATACCACTCTTCTGTTTTATCACGATAAAGTAGCCATGACTGAGCCATTCCCCATGACAATGCAGATTCTGCTTGCTGAAAAGCTTTTAAATATCTGCGTTCATCAACCATCATGATTAATGCGTTATCCAGATGATGATGTAAAGCTTTCAGCATCATAAGGCTCACAGCCAGCAACATCAGCACTGAAATTAACAATACATTTCCTTGCTGAAATTGCAGGCAAACATTTGGAGAATGCTCAGTCACGGTACTTATCCCCTGATATTGCGCAAACGTATTACTGCCTGATATTGGTAGTTTATTGATGGATGTTTAAACCAATGTGCAATAAGCGTCAATTTGATAAAAACTAAACCATCTTTTGTTGGTAATTTTTCTGCTTTAAATGAATCTACCACTATCTCATTTGGGTCAAATAGCCTTTCCCAGCCATTTTCCTGACAGTTACCCGCACCTCTTTTCCATTCCACTGATTTATTACTAAGACGATAGCCAAAGAATTCTGATTCACTGTGTTCTGGTGGCTCCCATTGGTTATTTATATTAAGATCGTATGCAATAATCAGGCATGAACCCTCACTTTCATCATTTCTATTATTGATTAATATTGGCTTTCCATCGCAATAATGCTGGCAATATCCTGCACGACGAATGTCTTTTTCTATAATATACAATGTTTGTTTAACAAAATATCCTAAACGATATCGCTGATATAACTCCATTACTTGTCTGGTTAAAACCGGGTAACTTTTGGCAATCGCCAGTAAAATAATAGTACCAATAGCCATTGCTACAATCACTTCTAACAATGTCATTCCAGATTGGTTTTTATGTTTTATCATTACAATAGAGTATCACTTATTTTATAAGAAAAAGCATAATTAACCACAAGCCGGAATACTATTAAACTTATTATTACTACATGATCTTACTCTTCCTCGTGAAGAAAAAATAACTGATATTTCACCTGCGGAATTAGCCAAGATAAAACTCGCGGGCATCATCGTGTTTCTTATTCCATGAAACTCTATCTGCTCCTTAGTTGCTGAGCTTATAACAACATCCTGATAGGATGATTTTATACCCTCAACATTCTCTAAATCACAATCAGCAAGTGCAGATCTAGAAAGCGCTATACACCACTCTTTTCCCGTTTTCAGCCACAATATCACCTCTTTATTCAGATAATTCGCCATAGATTGCTGCCTGGCGATAAATGTCAATACTTTCTGTACTGATTCCTGTAACCTGACTCTTTCCTGATGATCACCCCATTCTTGTATCCCCCATAAAGAAAATATTGAAACCAGAACAATAACAATCATCAATTCCAATAAGGAAAAACCTAATTGATTATCAATATTATCACTACCAATTATATTAATGTTATCTTCCATTAACAATTCCTTACATCCTTTCGCAAAACATTCTATTTGTTTTAAAAACAGAATAAACACATAATTGAATTTTATGCGAGAGTGCATCAATAAAAAAATAACAACATATTATTGTTACATTTAAATTGCGTAGAGCCTCGCAAAAATCAATAAGGATAGACGTTTTTGTTTCTTATTATTATCATGCATTGTAAGCTTATATGGCTATAAGGAAGAAGTTTCATAAATATAATCAAAAAAAACTCTTCATATATCGTATCCCACGCAGAATACGACAGACTAACCGACGACTTACTGGAGAAACAAAGCATGATCAATCTTGCAGTCGTTCAGGAACGGGCTAACGCTCTGTTTTCAGAGATCCCTTGGCTGACCTACATCGGCTTTGTGTCGGATTCCCGCTAATTCCTGCAATGATACTTGTCCTTTCAACAAAATCTTTTCGTTATCAGTGTATGATCAGTAGTTGATACAAGAGGGTAATTAAATCTTGGTTTGTGCTTGCGTATGCCAATATCTGAATTTCACCCCCGACTACATCATAAATGGCACGGAATTGCCGATCTTTGGAAAACCACTGGTGAAATTGAATTCCTTTATCCAGTAACATTGAGGAATAGCCGTATGCTAACGGGTTTTCCCCAATCAATCTCGATGATTCAATCAGTAAATCATCTACCAAATTTTGAGCCGCTTCCAACCCTATTGTGTAAACCTTGTAGTCTTCAATAATAGAAAGTGTCTGGTAGGCTGTTTCAGCAACTTGAACTTTATATATCACGTCCGACATTCCCTGCGTCTACGAAGTGCTTCTTCAGGGGTCATTTTTCTACCATCCATGATATCTTTCTTAGACAGCATAGCGATTTTAAGCAACGCCATCGCCTGTCTTTCTGCGTTTCTATCGGCTTGCTCCCTCTCACGTTCTGCTACCGGTTGAATAAACAATTCAGATATTCCGTTTTTGGTAATAAACAAGCCGCCCTCGAAGTTCTCTGGGTTACTGAGTAGATCCCTAGCTTTTTTTTGAGAAATGGTATTCATGGTCTTTTTCCTCCTACTTCTGTGTATCTGTATATTATACCACCAAAATGAAAAGGGGAACAATTTATAATAAATTGTTCCCCCAGATTATTGACAAACACAGAAGAACTGTTTCAGCCATAACCTCTAAATAGCAACCGGTGCCTTTATTCCTGGATACGGGTCATAATCGACAATTTCAAAATCATCAAATTTATAATCAAAAAGTGATTCCGGTTTACGCTTTATAACCAGTTTTGGCAGTGAACGCGGCTCACGACTGAGCTGTAATTGTGTCTGTTCCATATGGTTGTTATAAAGATGCGTGTCACCACCCGTCCAGACAAAATCGCCCACTGCCAGATCACACTGCTGTGCCATCATATGAACCAACAATGCATAGCTAGCAATATTGAACGGCAAGCCAAGGAATACATCACAGGAACGCTGGTAAAGCTGGCAGGAAAGTTTGCCATCCGCAACATAAAACTGGAAGAAAGCATGGCATGGCGCTAATGCCATTTTATCCAGTTCACCGACGTTCCAAGCCGATACAATGATCCGACGTGAATCCGGATCGCTTTTAAGCTGTTCCAACACCGTTTTCAGTTGGTCAATCTGGCGGCCATCTGCCGCTCCCCATGCGCGCCATTGTTTACCATACACAGGCCCCAAATCGCCGTTTTCATCCGCCCATTCATCCCAAATAGTGACACTATTTTCATGCAGATATTTGATATTCGTATCACCATTCAGGAACCAGAGAAGCTCATGAATAATTGAGCGGATATGACAACGTTTAGTTGTCACCAATGGGAAACCATCCTGCAAATTGAAACGCATCTGATGCCCGAAAGTGGAGACCGTCCCCGTCCCGGTGCGGTCTGCTTTTGGAGTGCCTTCTTCTAGCACTCTTTTCATTAAGTCCAGATACTGTTTCATTTTACCTCTTGTACCTTATTACCTTGGTGTTTGTATGCCCATATCATCATTAAAACTCCCGCCAGGATCATTGGAACAGAAAGAATCTGTCCCATGCTGATTCCATCGAATAAACCCAGTTGTGCATCTGGTTGACGGAAGAATTCCACTATTATCCTGAAAACACCGTAGCCAATTAAAAACAGGCCGGAAACACTGCCCATTGGACGAGGTTTACGGATATATAAATTTAAAATAATAAACAGGACGATCCCCTCTAACGCCATTTCGTAGAGTTGTGAAGGGTGACGGGGAAGAACGCCATATTGTTCAAGTATTGATAACAGTGAAGGGTCAGTTGCTGCCAGTGCAATATCCTCACTACGGGAGCTTGGAAACAGCATAGCCCACGGTGTATCCAATGTGACACGCCCCCACAATTCACCGTTAATAAAGTTACCAATTCTCCCCATTCCTAAGCCAAAAGGGACTAACGGTGCGATGAAATCAGCAACTTGTAAGAAATGACGTTTAGTTCTGCGACCAAATAACCACATTGCGCAGATAACACCCACCAAGCCACCGTGGAAAGACATTCCTCCATCCCAAACTTTAAACAAATAAAGCGGGTTATCGAGAAAGGCAGGGAGATTATAAAACAGTACGTAGCCAAGACGGCCACCAACAAAGACGCCAACAAAACCTGCATAGAGCAAGTTCTCTACTTCGTTTTTTGCCCAACCACTATTAGGTTTCGCGACTCTGCGTGTCGCCAGCCACATGGCGAATACAAACCCCACCAGGTACATAAAACCATACCAATGAAGGGATATGGGGCCTATTGAAAAAATAACCGGGTCAATATTAGGAAATGCCAGGTAGCTGTTACTCATCGTTCCCCACTTAATATTTAAAATGAATCCTAAGGCAAATGATTGCGGATCATAGCACAGGCCGTTAAACGGATTAAATTCCGCCTCTGACCAAACCGCCAATCCCATGCCGCTCCATAAACGTTGCTGACAGCTCCTTTACTCTTACGCTGGTTTCAGCCTGTAGTACTTCAGTCATTAACTGCTCAACCTGAACCCTCTCCAGATGACGTAATAAATATTTAATCCTTGGCACACTACAACCACTCATACTCAGGCTGCGATAGCCAAGACCAATCAATAACAGAGCACCCATCGGAGAACCCGCCATTTCACCACAAATACTGATAGCAAGACCCGCTTGCCGGCTATTTTCAAATACCAGTTTTAATGCCCGAATCACAGCCGGATGTAGACAATCATAAAGGGAAGCGACCTGGGTGTTGTTTCTATCCACTGCCAACAGATACTGTGTCAAATCATTGGTGCCAATAGAAACAAAATCGACTCTGCACTTGAGTTGTGGCAAGAGAAAAATGGTCGAAGGAACTTCAATCATCACGCCGAGCTGCGGCATAGGTATCTGATGCGCCAGAATTTGCTCAACTTCCTCTTTCGCTCTGTCTATCAATCTCTTAGCTTCATCAATCTCTTCCACGCTAGTAACCATTGGCAGAAGGATTTTCAAATTACCGCTATTAACATTCGCTCTGAGCATAGCCCTAAGCTGAATAAGAAAAATTTCCGGTTGGTCCAATGTCACCCGTATACCGCGCCACCCCAAACAAGGGTTTTCTTCGCTGATAGGCATGTAAGGCAGTTGTTTATCCGCACCGATATCAAGTGTACGCAATACCACCGGTTTATCAGGAAATAATTGCAGCATCTCCTGATAACGGGCTTTTTGTTCATCTTCTGAAGGGAAACCACAGTGCAACATAAAGGGTATTTCAGTTCGATAGAGACCAACACCATCAATATTATTGCCTATATGTAACTCATATTTCAGACTCAAACCCGCATTAAGTTGAACAAGAACACGCTCACCACTTTTGAGCCGCGCTTCCTGATCAACATCCCCTTCAGCCAGTTTACTCAGCGCTTTTTCTTCTTCGATGATCTGTTTATATTCCTGAGAAATCAGCGGCTCAGGTTCAATAAAAACTTCTCCGCGGAAACCATCAAGAATCAGCATACGATTGTGCAGGAGTTCCGGCAGGATATCAGCTCCCATAATAGCCGGGATGCCCATCGCCCGAACCAATATGGCAGAGTGTGAATGCGTCGCGCCATCACGAACAATAACCCCTGCTAATCTTTCCTGCGGCATTTCTGCCAATAGGTTAGCACTCAGTTCATCAGCAACCAGAATAAACCATTCAGGCCACAGATGACTGACAGTCGGTGAATCATCCAGATGAAACAGTAATCGTTGCCCAAGTGCCCGCAGATCCGATGCCCTTTCCCGCATATAGGCATCCTGTAAGCTGGCGAATTGCTCTGCGTATTTCTCAATAACTTGTTTAACCGCCCATTGCGCAACAGATCCCTGCTCAATACAAGAAAACAGATCTTGTTTCAGTTGAGGATCATTCAAAAGGTAGGAATAGAGATCAAAAATCGCGGCACTCTCTTTTTGAGAGCCGGTAGTAAAACGCTTACTGAGCCGCCGGCATTCCGCCGTCGCATCTTCAAGTGCCTGAATCAAACGAGAACGTTCTGCTGCATGATCAAGGGTTGATGCTTCAAAAATTTGTTCAAATGAGGGCTGGGAACAATCCTGCCACCCCTGGGCCATGACGATGCCATTGGAAATTGCCAACGCTTTAATTCGGGTCTGCCGGTAGTGCCCAAACAAGCCCTTGGTCTGAGCCTGAGCAAGAATCACAGCCAACTGTGTCGCCAGCGTCACCATAAAGGATTCTTCGGTTTCATTAAACAAGCGTTGTTCCTGCTGCTGAACAACCAGAACGCCTTGCAACTGACGGCGATAAATAACCGGAACCCCTAAAAAAGCGCGGAAGTTATCTTCCTTAACCTGAGGCAGATATTTAAAACTTGGATGACTGCGTACATCCGCTAAATTAATCAGTTCAGATAATTGACCAACTTGTCCAACCACCCCCTCACCAAATGCCAGGCTGATAATTCTTCCACGGGGTTTCCTCAATCCTCGGGTTGCCATCAGGTAATAACACTGCCGTTGATGATCAGCAAGATAGATAGAACACACATCTGTGCTCATCGCCAGGCAGGTCTCATTCACCAATAGCTCAAGCGCCTCGGCCAAATTGGTTGCCATCGCAACTTTTTCAACAATTTCCCGTAAGCGCATAAGCATGGAGCTAACCTAACTTCTTTTGCGACGATAAGAATATGAAGAACGTAATAATGATACGTTTTCCTGCATTGGCATCACAACCGAAGCAAATTCTTTCATCACGCGCCGGTAAACATCACGTTTAAAAGAGACAACCTGCCGGACAGGATACCAATAGCTGACCCAGCGCCAACCGTCAAACTCTGGGGTATTACTGTGCTGCACATTAATATCTTCTTCATTACAAAGCAGTTGTAATAAAAACCAACGCTGTTTTTGGCCAATACAGACAGGTCTTGTATCCCAACGCACCAAACGCTTAGGTAATTTGTAACGTAACCAATTACGGGTAGAGGCCAAAACGCGTACATCTTTCCGGCCTAAACCCACTTCTTCATACAGTTCCCGGTACATTGCCTGCTCTGGTGATTCCCCCGGATTAATCCCCCCCTGAGGGAATTGCCAGGAATGTTGCCCATAACGCCGGGCCCACAAAACCTGGCCTTGTCGATTACAAATTACAATTCCTACATTCGGGCGGTAGCCATCATCATCGATCACCAGACTACCTCAATAAACTAAATTTGAAAGATGACTAATTGTTTCACACTACCCTCAAGTGGTAAACCTCTATCATTGGACTTTGCAGTCGCTAGCTAAATCTCTACAATAGCACCATCTCAACGGGGTGCTGGCTGTTTAAAACGGTCTTGCTGAGAGTAAACCCGCCGAACCTGATCCGGCTAATACCGGCGTAGGGATTTGAGCTGCTAATTGTTTCACAGAAATTATCTTTCCGTTTAGCGCGCCCTCAGATCCTTTGCCAATCCTCTTAATTAAGGAGAGCAAAGTGTTTAAGACGTTATTTTCCAAATTAACCGTACTGACGGTACTGTCAGCCGCTGCTTTGTTATTGAGTCAGGTTGTACAGGCAAAGCCGGTATTAACCGTCTACACCTATGATTCTTTTGCCACCGAATGGGGACCAGGGCCCGCGATTAAAAAAGCGTTTGAAGCTGAATGTGACTGTGAGCTGAAATTTGTTGCACTGGAAGATGGTGTGTCCCTGCTCAACCGCCTCAGAATGGAAGGAAAACGCACGGCTGCCGATATTATCCTTGGTCTGGATAACAACTTGATTCAAGCGGCCCAACAGACAGGTCTGTTCACTGAAAGCCAAGTGGATACCCGTAAACTGAAGCTGCCGATACAATGGAATAACACCGTATTTATTCCTTATGACTATGGTTACTTTGCCTTCATTTACAACAAAAATACGTTGCCAAATCCACCAAAGAGCATGGATGAACTGATCAACAGTCACAATAACTGGAAAGTGATCTATCAAGATCCCCGCACCAGCACACCTGGGCAAGGTTTGCTGTTGTGGATGCAGAAAATTTATGGTGATGATGCCCCACAAGCCTGGCAAAAACTGGCAAAGAAAACACTCACGGTCACCAAAGGCTGGAGTGAAGCTTATGGTCTGTTCCTGAAAGGCGAAGGCGATTTAGTCCTGAGCTATACCTCTTCACCGGGCTATCACATTTTGTCTGAGAAGAAAGACGATTATGCTGCGGCAACGTTTAGTGAAGGTCATTACCTGCAAATCGAAGTTGCCGCCCAACTGGCCTCCAGCAAGCAACCGGAACTTGCCCAGAAATTTATGCGCTTTATGCTGACTCCGGCTTTCCAACAGGAAATTCCAACCACTAACTGGATGTATCCGGTTATTGATATCCAACTACCAGAAGTTTATTCACAGCTTTCAATACCAGAGAAATCATTACAGTACAACGCAGAAGAAGTCGCAAAACACCGTAACCAATGGATTCGCACATGGCAAAACGCTGTCAGCCGCTAATAGCCGGATGGCTGCTGCCGGGGGCGATTGCCGCCGGTCTTTTGCTATTGGTCGCTTTACTGGCATTCGGTACACTTTGGTTTAACGCGCCTGAAGACGACTGGTACTTACTGACAGAAGATCGCTATTTGTGGCATGTGGTGCGTTTTACATTCTGGCAAGCTTTTTTATCGGCTCTGTTTTCTGTTATGCCCGCTATTTTTCTTTCCCGGGCACTCTACCGCCGCCATTTTCCCGGCCGAACCTTGTTTCTGCGCCTGTGTGCTATGACGCTGGTTTTGCCGGTACTGGTCGCTCTGTTCGGCATTCTAACTGTCTATGGCAGAGTCGGCTGGCTGGCACAGTTCTGTGAATGGGCCGGTATCAATTACCCTTTCACCCCTTATGGTTTACAGGGCATTTTGCTGGCGCATATCTTCTTTAATATGCCACTGGCAACACGGCTGTTACTGCAATCACTGGAAAACATTGCGGTGGAACAACGGCAATTAGCCTCACAGTTGGGTATGAATGAATGGCAACATTTTCGTTTCGTTGAATGGCCTTACCTGCGCCGCCAAATCCTGCCAACCGGCGCGCTGATTTTTATGCTCTGTTTTGCCAGTTTTGCCACCGTGCTGGCTTTAGGTGGCGGGCCTGCGGCAACGACTGTCGAGCTGGCAATCTATCAGGCGTTAAGCTATGACTACGATCTCGGCCGTGCCGCGTTACTGGCTTTGATTCAGCTGACTTGCTGTCTTGGCCTGGTTCTTCTTAGTCAGAAACTTAACAGTGCTCTATCCATCGGCTATAGCAATCAACAGCAGTGGCGTAATCCACAGGATACTTTACTGAGAAAAATCTGTGACAGCGTGTTAATTACCGCAGCACTGTTACTGCTGGTGCCTCCATTGTTAGCTGTTGTGGTGGATGGTCTGAACAGCGGGTTATTCAACGTATTACGCCAGCCTGCATTGTGGCAGGCATTTATCACATCCGTTGTGATTGCTTTAGGTGCCGGATTACTGTGTGTTTTATTCACAATGATGCTGCTGTGGAGCAGCCGCGAGTTGTACCTGCGTTATTCACCCCGCTGGGGACAAGCGATGGAAATAAGCGGTTTGTTGATCCTGGCGATGCCCGGCATCGTGCTGGCAACCGGTTTTTTTCTTCTCCTTAACGACACCATCGGCCTGCCCCGCTCACCCTATGGTCTGGTAATTTTAACCAACTCACTGATGGCAATTCCTTATGCATTGAAAGTTCTGGATAATCCGATGAAAGATCTGGCAGCCCGCTATAATCCGTTGTGCCGATCCCTGAATATTCAAGGTATTAACCGACTGTGTTGGATTGAGCTAAAAGCACTGAAAATCCCGCTGGCGCAAGCTTTGGCTTTTGCTTGTGTCCTTTCGATTGGGGATTTTGGTGTGGTCGCGCTGTTTGGTAATGAAGATTTCCGTACACTTCCTTTCTATCTGTACCAGCAAATAGGGGCTTACCGTAGTCAAGATGGCGCAGTCACCGCCTTATTGCTGTTATTATTATGTTTTATGCTGTTTAGTTTACTTGAACGCTTACCGGGACGACGTCATGCTTAAACTTGAGAATCTGACTTACACCTATGAACATCTGGTGATGTTCTTTGACTTGCAGATTCAGGCTGGGGAGCGTATCGCTATTCTTGGCCCTAGTGGAGCAGGTAAAAGTACATTACTGAATCTGATCGCCGGTTTTCAAACAACAGAAAAAGGTTCCGTATGGCTGAATGGAGAAAATCACACCAATACGCCACCTTCTCAGCGCCCCGTATCCATGTTATTTCAAGAAAATAACCTCTTCTCTCATCTGACGATTGAACAGAATATTGGGTTGGGATTACATCCCGGATTACGCCTTAATAGCCAACAGCAACAGACGTTACAGCAAATAGTCTCCCAGGTTTCGTTGGAAGATTGCCTTACCCGCCTGCCTGCTCAACTTTCTGGTGGACAACGACAACGAGCAGCATTAGCGCGTTGTTTAGTGCGCCAGCAACCAATTCTGTTACTTGATGAGCCCTTTTCTGCCCTTGACCCAGCACTGCGTAATGAAATGCTGGTATTGCTGGAGCAAGTTTGCAATGAACGCCAGCTTACTTTGCTGATGGTTTCGCATAATCTGGATGATGCCGCCCGTATAGCTGACCGCGCTTTATTAGTTGTTGATGGCAATATTCATTATGACGGAGCAACAAACGCGTTAGTTGCCGGTATTGTTCCTGAGGCGGCTATTTTGGGAAGGAAGGTTGACTCTCATTAGGCGTTATTAACTCCATCGTTATCAGAATAAATGGGGATAGGATATGGCTTGGTATTTCGATTATATCCTTCTGTGACTAAGGTCTATATTTTGAAAATAAAATTGGATGGTATAAATCTTTTTTGTTATAAGTAATTTTTATGTATTAATTTTTCATAAAGGATTTAATAATGTCTAATTTGATTTATGCGACCATAAAAGGAAAGAACCAAGGGTTAATTTCAGCAGGCTGTTCTACTTTTGATTCTATTGGGAATAAATATCAAGAGAACCACAGGGATCAAATATTAGTTTACTCCGCTACACATTCTTTAACTCGCGTACAACATGTAAGCCATCATCCTTTTAATATCATAAAACCCATCGATAAATCCTCTCCTTTACTTGGACTAGCAATTTCAAACAACGAAGAACTTCATATCCTGTTAGATTTTTATAGAACTTCATCAGAAGGTGCTCAAGAAAAGTTTTATTCAATAGAATTAACAAAAGCAAAAATAAATGCTTTTAATATTAATTACCCTCATTCTTTAACTCATGCAGAGAATCAACCAGAAGAAAGTATCTCTGTCATTTATCAAAATATAACTTGGAGTCACCACATTGCAGGTACTTCTGCTTATAGTATCAGAGATGATGAGGTTTATTAAAAATGAATAAATTACGTGACAGGGTATTAAGTAATAATTTCTGTACATATGACCCAAGTTCCAGGCCATCTTTTAGGCGATGGGATGAAATAGATGCTTCGATTTATTTTCTTAATCGATTTATTCCAGGCTCAGTGAACTATCTGGATGGTTATAAAGATGCATATGTAAAATATAACAGGAACTTAATTTTAAAATATGCCCATATAGAACAAATCCCGCCAAATCTTTTGGCTGGTGTTGCCAGAATAGAAGCGGGCGGTAAACCAGATATGTGGAAGTTAAACACTATTGCAATGAGACAATGGCGTGAACAAGCTTTTAACCTTGATAAAACTCGCTCAAAAGGCTCAAATGAAACTTCTACGGGTATAGTTGCAATACAGATAAGACATGTAGCAGATATGATGGGTTTCGACTCAAATACATTAACAACAACAGACCAGTTAGAAATTGCAACTTGCCTTCAAATTGATGAATTTAATATTAAAATGGTTGCTCGTCATTTAAGAGATTTAATTTTCTATGATTATCCTAATGCAGATACCAAAAACTTAACAAAAGAACAATATATCATGGCTGGTTCTAGATATAACCGTGGTATAACAAGAGAAAAGGGAGATTTCATAAGAATAATGAACACTCCGCCTGAATTAAGCACTACTGATGAAAAAAAATGGATTTCTTACGGAGTAAGTATATATAAACGGCTGGATTATTTAGATAATTTACTTAAAGGATAAAAAATGAAAATATCAGATATATTTACATTTTTTATGTTAAGTTTTTTATCCTTTGGATTAATTAACTCATTCGCTTTTCCTAGGGTTACAGACCTTTTTGACTTCAACCCAGTTGACTGTGATATATGGCAATATGAAGATGGAGGTATTGATATAATCACTTCCATATTTATCTTAATCCCACTTAGTCCTTTTTATATAGCCTGTTTTTACAAGTCATATGTTTTATTTAAAAAAAACAAAATCAGATCTGTGATTTACTTCGTTTTTGCCGCTGTCTTTGTTCTTTATTGGTTCTATACTTACTACGCTAGATTTATGCTTTATTGCTAGACGGGATAAGCGTAATATTGATCTAATATTTTCCATATAGTCAATTCTCCACGTGTTTTATAATGCAACGAAAATTAGGCGATTTTATACGAAATTATAATGGTATTTTTATAAAAGAAATCCAGGAATTCGATTTAACAAAATCGTTAACGTGTAATCATAACTCCGACACGCCTGCCTGCCAGATATCACTCTATTTAAATTAACTTTTAGACGTTCAAGTTACCGGAATCACTCTCGATTATAAATATGATTTTCCATCACATCCTAATAGTTCAAAAAAACAATCAAATACAATCAGTTATTTAAGGTGATTAACATCACACTATTTGTTAATTTTAGTTTTAAAACCGAATAATAAATGTAACATATTCTTGTTTTTGCGGTTATTAACATTATTATTTTTCAAAGAGAATGATAAATGGATTATCAGAACTTATTTCAATTAACCACGCAAGAAAAACATGACCTATTTTTAGCATTAAATAAAATTGATTACGATCCTACGGGGAGTGATTTATATATTCACGCAGTAAGATCTGCAATGATGTCTTTTTTACCTGTAAGGATAATATCAGCCCTGAATAAACAGCGGGCATCTATAGATCCCAGGCCATACATAATTTTAAAGAATACGCCAATAGACTGTGAAATATTCTTCTCTCCATCACCAAACCAATATACTCCCTCAGCAAAATCAGGAAATATTAGTGAAAACCTTTTAACAGGTATAGCTTCACTCATCGGTGAACCCTATTCGATGTTTTTTGAAGGTAAAGAGTTAATTAATAACCTGATTCCAACTCATGAATCGAAAAATGAATATACAGGTTTAGGATTTGATGTTGAACTTGATTTTCATATTGAAAATGCAGCGTTAAAACATTTAGAACAATATAATGTTTCACCACTAGGCTTATTACTTACAGGAGTCAGGAATGATCCCGGTGGTCCTCTGACACATATATCAGACTCACGTATATCCATTGCTCAATTAGAGAAAGAAGATATAGAGATATTAGCAGCACCATTGTACAGTATTAAATTACCTTACCGCTGGAGACAATCCACAGTGATTGGGAAAGAAGAGACCCATCTTGTCCCACTTATATCAGAAAATCATATATTACCCGACATCAGCGCTGTATTTTATCCCGGTATGATAACAGCAAGTACAACTAAAGCTGACATTGCTTTGGAAAAATTCTACTGTTTGATTAAAGAAAATTCGGTAGGAATACATATTGAACCAGGAGATTTAGTATATATAGATAACAGATTCACTTTGCATTCAAGAGATAAATTCACACCAACATTCGATAATAGAGGAACTCCATTACGTTGGTTGCAACGTGTATTTATCTCACCAAATCTTTGGAATCATAGATATTTAAACCAAATCGAAAATAGAATTTTCTCTATTTAGAAGGATCTTCAGATGCTAAATGTTTTCTTTTCAATTCTGCCTATATTTCTACTAATTATTCTTGGTTTCTTATCTAAAAAATATATAAAAGATGTTTCTAATTTCTGGAACTTTTCAGATAAATTTGTTTACTATCTATTTTTTCCTGCTTTATTAATTTTAGATATTAGCGAAGCTAATTTTTCTGGCGCTGACAATTTCTACCCAATAGTATCAACAATAAGTTCCACAATAATAGTCGCTATTATTATTTTCTTTGGTAGATTTTTATTTAATACTACACCCGCTCTATTTACCTCTATTTTTCAAGGTGGAGTTAGATATAATTCATATGTTTTTATAGCCCTTTCACAATCACTATTTGGCAGTGAAGGTGTTGCATTATCCGGATTTTTTGTCGCCTATATGATAATTATCACCAATATTATGAGTGTACTGGTCATGAATCATTATGGTAGTGGAAGTAAAAAAAGCCTCAGTAGTGCTATCCTTGCTTTAGCTAAAAACCCACTCATCATTGGCGCAATCATTGGTGTGTTACTAAACTTCTTTAACATTCATATTACTGGTTCAATTAAGCAACTTTTTATCTATCTATCTAATGCAGCCACACCATTAAGCTTAATGTCTGTAGGCGCTGGATTGATCATCAGCATGCATATAAGAAAGCTACTTTCGATCTCCTATGCAACTATACTCAAGCTGGTTGTCATGCCACTTATCACCATCTTGATAATTAAATATTTAGGTGCATCAGGCGTGCCTGCGAATATTGCTATTCTATATTCCGCCGTGCCTTGTGCCGGTAATGCTTATATATTAGCCAGACAAATGGGGGGTGACCATGAGGCAATGGCCTCTATTATCACATGGACTACGTTATTATCCATCATTACTGTAACTTTAATTCTTGGTAGTATGAAATTATAGAAATATATATAAGAATAAAGCCAAATAATATTAAAAACGTATTACTTATAACAAACGTAATACGTTTTCTCTTACTATACTCTCATAGATATATTCAATAATCCCTGCCTATCCTATTAGGGCTATTTTACTTTCCGTTCTTTGTAATAAAGCAGTGCTTCGATGATCAGTTATACATCACATCACGATATAGCGAGTTCAAACAACTGTACAAATAACCATTGCCCAATGCTATAATTGTGGTTATTTTCAACAAATATAAGCGCCAACCTCTATGATGCAACAGAATCATGCTGAACAAGGTTTTATACTGACACGCCACTGGCGAGATACTCCCTCGGGTATTGAAGTGGAATACTGGCTGGTGACAGATCAGGGGCCACGTCATATAAAAATTCTTCACCAACAAGCTGTTGCTTTTATCCCGCAAGCCAATATGCCGCAAGCGGAAAAAATTCTGGCACAAGAGCGCAACTACCATCTCCGCCCACTTTCATTAAAAGATTTCAATCGCCAACCTGTTGCTGCACTTTATTGCCAGCAATATCGGCAGTTACAACGGATTGAGAAAGTGCTACAGCAACAGGAAATTCAGGTTTATGAAGCAGATATCCGTCCACCAGACAGATTTATGATGGAACGTTTTATCACTGCTCCCATCTGGTTCAGTCAGGCACCTAATGGCAGCTATCAAATGAAACCCAACCCGGCTTATCGCCCAACATTGAAATGGGTATCCCTGGATATTGAAACCAGTCAACATGGAGAACTTTATTCCATCGGATTAGCAGGATGTGATCAGCAAAAAGTATTTATGCTTGGCCCTGCTAACGGTAATGAACACCCGGTAAATTTCGATTTGGAATATGTAGCAAGTCGTCCACAAATGCTGGAAAGACTTAACGAGTGGCTGGAAAAATATGACCCTGACGCCATTATTGGCTGGAACCTGATTCAGTTCGATCTACGCATTTTACAAAAACATGCTGAACGCTACGGTGTCCCGCTGAAATTTGGACGGGCCGGAGGGTTACTGGAATGGCGGGAGCACGGCTTTAAATCGGGGCACTTTTTCGCTTCCACCGCCGGCCGGTTGATTATTGATGGTATTGAAGCACTGAAAACCGCTACCTGGAATTTTCCTTCTTTTAGTCTGGAATATGTAGCACAGGAACTATTAGGTGAAGGTAAAGCCATTAATACGCCCTATCAGCGTATGGATGAGATTGACCGCCGTTTCCAGCAAGATAAGCCCGCACTGGCGCAATATAATCTGCAAGACTGTATTCTGGTAAACCGGATTTTCGATAAAACCCACTTAATGGAATTCTTACTGGACAGAGCAACAGTTACCGGTCTCGCCGTAGATCGCAGTGGTGGTTCAGTCACGGCTTTCACTCATCTTTACATGCCAAGAATGCACCGTATCGGTTATGTGGCCCCTAATCCAGGTGGGAGACCCGAAGATAACAGCCCAGGCGGTTTCGTGATGGATTCTCGGCCCGGTTTGTATGATTCAGTGCTGGTACTGGATTATAAAAGTCTGTACCCCTCGATTATCCGCACTTTTCTTATCGATCCTGTCGGTATGGTGGAAGGTCTGGCACAGTCGGACAGCGAGCATGCAGTTCCCGGTTTTCGCAACGCCTTCTTTTCCCGTACTCAGCACTGTCTGCCTGATATCGTGACGCAAATCTGGCATGAACGTGACGCAGCAAAAAAACAGCATAACGCCCCATTGTCACAAGCATTGAAGATCATCATGAACGCTTTCTACGGTGTTCTTGGGGCAGAGGGCTGTCGTTTCTTCGACCCGCGCCTGACGTCTTCCATTACTATGCGCGGCCACGAAATTATGCTCCAAACCAGAAAGTTGATTGAATCTCAAAACTATCAAGTTATCTACGGTGATACAGATTCTATCTTTATATGGCTGAAACAGGCACATGAGGAAGAACTGGCTCTCAGCATCGGTAAAGAACTTGCTCAGTTCGTTAACCAATGGTGGCAAAAGTACCTGCAAGAGCATTTTGGGCTTAAAAGCACCCTTGAGTTGGAATTTGAAACTCACTATCGCCGCTTCCTGATGCCAACCATCCGTGGTGCTGAACAAGGCAGTAAAAAACGTTATGCCGGTCTGAGTGGTGACCGCATGGTCTATAAAGGTCTGGAAACGGTACGCACTGACTGGACACCTCTGGCGCAAGATTTCCAGAAGCAATTGTATTCACTGATTTTTCATGAGCAGCCTTATCAAGAGTTTATCCGTGGTTATGTTACCAGTACCCAAAAAGGAAAATTTGATGATAAACTAACCTACCGTAAAAGGTTGGGCCGTAAGCTGTCTGACTATCAGCGCAATGTACCACCCCATGTGAGAGCAGCAAGGCTGGCAGATGAATACAATCTGCAACACAACCGGCCCTTGCAGTACCAAAATGGGGGGTGGATAAGCTATGTCATGACACTATCCGGGCCGGAACCACTGGAAAATCTGCATTCATCACCGGACTATGATCACTATATCAATAAACAGCTTCAGCCTATCGCTGATGCTATCCTGCCATTTTTACAGGATGATTTTATAACTTTACTCACCGGACAGATGGTAATGCCTTTTGGCTGATTACTATTTTTTGCAGGTGACGACCGGCTTTGCTTCCATTAACATATCGCCCCTTTAACGAGTGATAAGGCGATTTGTGGGCATCTTGCTATCTGCCCATTATCTTCGTTAAATCAAATAAAAGCTGTCGTCCTTCACCTATAAATAACATTTATCTAACAGAAACTGAGTCAAAATTTATGCCATTTACCCTCGGTCAACGCTGGATCAGCGATACAGAAAGCGAACTTGGATTAGGAACCGTTGTTGCATTGGACGCACGAATGGTCACTTTGCTTTTTCCTGCCAGCGGTGAAAACCGCCTTTACGCACGCAATGATTCTCCTATTACCCGCGTTATGTTTAACTCGGGGGATGTTGTCACCAGCCATGAAGGCTGGCAACTCAAAGTGGATGAAGTCCAGCAAGAGAATGGCCTGATTATTTATACAGGTACACGTCTTGATACTCTGGAAGAGAATGTCAGTCTGCGCGAAGTGTTCCTCGACAGCAAACTCACCTTCAACAAGCCACAGGATCGCTTGTTTGCCGGTCAGATTGACCGCATGGATCGCTTTGCCTTGCGCTTTCGCGCCCGTAAATATCAAAGCGAACAATTTAAACTGGCTGAAAGTGGTCTGCGGGGTATCCGCGCAAGCTTGATCCCCCATCAGCTTCATATCGCTAATGAAGTAGGCAAACGCCACGCGCCAAGGGTATTGTTGGCTGATGAAGTCGGCTTGGGTAAAACCATTGAAGCCGGGATGATCATCCACCAGCAACTGCTGGCAGGTCGCGCTGAACGTGTTCTGGTTATTGTGCCAGACAGTCTTCAGCACCAATGGCTGGTAGAGATGCTGCGCCGTTTCAATCTGCGTTTTGCCCTGTTTGATGACAGCCGCTATACCGAAGCCCGACATGACAGCGATAATCCATTTGAAACAGAACAACTGATACTTTGCTCGCTGGATTTTGTCCGCCGTAATAAACAACGTTTTGAGCATATGCTTGAAGCCAATTGGGATCTGATGGTGGTGGATGAAGCTCACCACCTGGCCTGGAGTGAAGATGCACCAAGTCGAGAATACCAGGTTATTGAAGAATTGGCTGAACAGATCCCTGGTGTACTGCTGCTGACCGCAACACCAGAGCAGTTAGGACAGGAAAGCCATTTTGCCCGCCTGCGCCTGCTTGATCCAAGCCGTTTTCATGATTATCAGGCTTTTATTGACGAACAACAAAACTACCGCCCGGTTGCCGATGCCGTAACTCTGCTGTTATCTGGTGAACAACTTAACAACAATCAATTAAATCTGATGGGTGAGCTGATTAGTGAGCAGGATATTGAGCCTCTGCTAAAAGCAGCCAACAGTCATAGTGATGAAAGTGAAACCGCACGCCGTGAACTGATTTCCATGCTGATGGATCGCCACGGTACCAGCCGTATTCTGTTCCGTAATACCCGTAATGGTGTGAAAGGCTTTCCTCATCGGGAACTGCATCAGATTAAGTTACCTCTGCCAGCCCAATATCAAACAGCCATTAAAGTCTCCGATATTATGGGCGCTAAAAAATCGCTGGAATCACGCGCAAGGGATATGCTTTACCCAGAGCAGATTTATCAGGAGTTTGAAGGCGAAAACGCCACATGGTGGAATTTTGATCCCCGCGTAGAATGGTTACTGGGTTTCCTGACCGCAAACCGCGATGAAAAAGTGCTGGTCATTTGTGCTAAAGCAACCACAGCTCTACACCTGGAGCAGATACTGCGTGAACGCGAAGGCATTCGCGGTGCTGTTTTCCATGAAGGATTATCACTGGTTGAACGTGACCGCGCCGCTGCCTACTTTGCTTCTGAAGAAGAGGGGGCACAGGTGTTGCTGTGCTCCGAAATTGGCTCAGAAGGCCGTAACTTCCAGTTCGCCAACCAGTTAGTCATGTTCGATTTGCCATTCAACCCGGATTTACTGGAACAACGTATCGGACGTCTGGATCGTATCGGCCAAAGCCGTGATATCCAAATCAGTGTGCCCTATCTGGAAAATACCGCACAGGCCGTTCTGATCCGGTGGTATCACGAAGGTCTGGATGCATTCGAACACACCTGCCCAACAGGCCGTACTATCTACGATAACTATTATGAAACTCTGCTGAGCTATCTTGCCAAACCAAATGAACAGGAAAAATTTGGTGAGTTTATTGAGCAATGCCGCCAACAACATGAGCAGCTCAAATTACAACTGGAGCAAGGCCGCGACCGGCTGCTGGAAATGAACTCCAATGGCGGAGAACATGGCTTACAGTTAGCAGAAAAAATTGCAAAGTATGATGGTGATACTGAACTGGTGAATTTCTCTCTCAACTTGTTTGATATCGTTGGTATCAATCAGGAAGATCGCAGCGACAACATGATTGTGCTGACACCATCCGATCATATGCTGGTTCCGGATTTCCCAGGCCTGCCACAAGATGGCTGTACTATCACATTCGATCGTGAACAAGCGCTGTCCCGTGAAGATGCCCAGTTTATCAGTTGGGAACACCCGATTATCCGTAATGGGTTGGACCTGATCCTTTCCGGTGATACCGGCAGCTGTGCTGTCTCTCTTTTGAAAAATAAAGCATTACCCGTTGGAACCCTGCTGGTAGAGCTGATTTATGTGGTTGAAGCACAAGCGCCAAAACATCTGCAATTGACCCGTTTCCTGCCACCAACACCATTGCGGATACTGATGGACTTGAAAGGCAACAATCTGGCTGGTCAGGTGGAATTTGAAAGCTTTAACCGCCAACTTAACGCCGTCAATCGTCATACTGCGAGTAAGCTGGTTAATGCGGTACAAAAAGAAGTTCACGCTATTCTACAGCAAGCAGAAGGTTTGATAGAAACACAGGCTCAATCATTGATTGAACAAGCGAAACAGGAAGCTGATGAAAAACTCACGGCTGAACTTTGCCGCTTGGAAGCACTCAAAGCCGTCAATCCGAATATTCGTGATGATGAGTTGGAAGCGATTGAATCCAATCGCCAACAGTTATTGCTTAACCTGAATCAGGCAAGCTGGCGTCTGGATGCTATTCGCCTTGTTGTTGTTACGCATCAGTAAGTATTAGAAATACCCGGAGGCGGGACCGGGATGGGGTGTCTCTCACCAAGACCCCTATTCCCACGCCTCCTTATGATATTCTGCTACCGGAGCCTCAATGGAAGCTTATAACCCTCCCACCGATCCCTGGCTACATGTGCTCTATCAGGATCAACACATCATTGTGGTCAACAAACCCAGTGGGCTACTCTCTGTTCCTGGCCGGGCAGAAGAACATAAAGACAGCATTATGACGCGGATACAACAGCAGTTTTCGACAGCAGAATCTGTTCACCGGCTGGATATGGCAACCAGCGGCGTAATGGTGGTTGCATTGACTAAAGATGCAGAGCGTGAATTGAAACGCCAGTTCCGTGAACGGGAACCGAAAAAAACCTATATTGCACGGATTTGGGGACGTCTGGAACCAGAAACCGGCATGGTCGATCTACCGCTGATTTGTGACTGGCCGAACCGACCAAAGCAGAAAGTTTGTTTTGAAACCGGAAAATCAGCTCAAACTGAATACGAAGTACTCGCTTACGAAGATGAAGCGACCCGGGTAAAACTCTCACCAATAACAGGTCGTTCACATCAGCTCAGGGTACACATGCTGGCACTTGAGCACCCTATTCTGGGAGATCGGTTTTACGCTCATCAGCAGGCAAGAGCAATGGCGCCTCGCCTGCAATTACATGCACAGGAACTACATATCGCTCATCCGGCCTATGGAACCCCAATGCATTTTCAGTGTAAAGCCGATTTTTGATTAATAGACAAATACGGTAACCGAATCCAATGAAGCCAATATCAGGCACAAGGCCAAGCCAAAATAACCCGAAAGAATACGGATACTTGCCATTTTCTCATTCCTCAATTTATTTAAAGTAAAAAATATATAAAATACTCTAATATTTTAAAGGAATAAAAAATAAACTCAATAACAGTAGGGGATTTTATTCCCCTATATGTTTAATAGCATGTTTTAAAAAAGAAAAAATAGCTTACTTAAAACCTTTCTCTTTTTTAATCAGATCATAAGCAGCTTGAATTGACTGGGCTTTTTGTTTAGCAATCTCCATCATTTCCGGTGGTAAACCTTTTGCCACCAGCTTATCAGGATGATGTTCACTCATCAGTTTACGATAGGCACGTTTAATTGTTGTCACGTCATCACTTTCACGCACACCTAGCACCTTACAGGCGTCCGCCAGGGTTGGCCCCTGAACAGTGCTCTGGTAGCTACCATACTGATGCTGCCGCCACTCTCCACCACCACTGAAATGACGGCCACCTTCCATCATGGCAAGGAATTGTTCAAACTGGTTACGGGAGATCCCAAGTTCATCAGCAATGATAAACAACACTTTCCTTTCATTCGGATGCAACTGACCATCAGAAAATGCAGCCTGCAACTGAATCTCCAAAAACATCCGAATTAAGTCAGACCGACCGAAACAGGCACGACGTAATTGTCTCAATGTCTCACGCAAAGGAAAATTCAGCTCTTTACCCTCACGAAAAGCGTGCTGGGCCGCAGTCCTAGCTTGCCCATGAAGTTGCATCCGGTCCATTAACTGGCTGGCAAGCTGGATATCTGTTTCAGTCACCCGTCCTTTTGATTTAGTAATATGCCCCATCACCTGAAAGGTACTACTGAAAAACAGCATCTGGCGGGACTGATTATTTGCAAAAAAAACCTGGCTTCTCCGTACACTGGCCCTATCAAACAGATGACCAACAAACAGGCCAATGACAATACCCCAGAAGCCTGCTCCAGACATGACACCAAAGATCAGACCAAGCAATTTTCCCCAATAATGCATATACTCCTCAATTCATCAATGCTCTGAGTGTAGTTTTGCATTATCATACTATTCATTCAGCCCCGTGCCTAACGGCAAGATAAGTAAAGGTATGACTTTACACTGGCGCATACTCATTGAGTGCGCTAGTCTCTTGAGGTTTGCCGGCATAACGCCACTGATGACGGAACCGCATAAATATCTATGAAGAAATGTTATCCAACTTTGCTGGCCACAATGGTATGGGCCGCACTTTATAGTCAGCATGCACATGCTGATCTCGCAGCACAATGCATGCTGGGTATACCTGTTTACGACCAGCCAATAATTAATGGCGATCTAAATCAACTTCCTATCAATATCCTGGCAGATGACTCACACGCAGATTATCCACGTTCTGCTAAGTTCAGCGGTAATGTCAATATTACACAGGGTAATAAAACGCTGACCGCCGATAAGGTACAACTTGATCAAACAGAGGATGAAGTTCCATTAAGGACTGCTACTGCTACGGGCAATGTTCATTATGACGACCCCCAAATTATTCTGAAAGGTCCACGCGCTTGGTCTAATTTAAATAATAAAGACACAGATATGGATCAAGCCGATTATCAGATGGTCGGGCGTCAGGGACGCGGCATCGCAGATAAAATGAAACTGCGTGGTGAAAACCGTTATGCCATTCTGGATAATGGTTCTTTTACTTCCTGCCTGCCTGGTAATGATAGCTGGAGCGTTGTTGGCTCCGAAGTCATTCTCGACCGAGAAGAAGAAGTCGCTGAAATATGGAATGCCCGTTTCAGAGTGGCGAATGTTCCGGTATTTTATAGTCCCTATCTTCAATTACCGATCGGCACTAAACGCCGCTCTGGTTTCCTTATTCCTAACGCCAGCTATTCCAAAAATAACGGCGTTGAATTTATTCTGCCCTATTACTGGAATATCGCACCGAATTATGATGCCACGATTACGCCGCATTATATCAGTAGACGTGGTTTAAAACTGGATAATGAATTCCGTTATTTAACCAAAGCAGGTGCAGGTACACTTGCGTTCGACTGGCTGAATAATGACGATCTGTATGTTAAAGATAAAAATGCAAGAACACGTACCGCCAGAGAGAGTGATAATCGCTGGTTATTTTACTGGGGACACAGTGGTGTGATGGATCAGGTATGGCGCTTTAATATCGACTATACCAAAGTCAGTGACCCTGAATATTTTTCTGACTTTAGTTCTCAATATGGTTCCACCACCGACGGCTATGCTACACAGAAACTTAGCCTGGGATATGCTCAACAAAACTGGAATGCCACCTTATCCACTAAACAATTCCAGATTTTTTCTAAAGATACCAATAGAAAAGCCTACAGAGCTGAACCACAGTTAGATCTGAACTATTACAAAAACGATCTGGGGCCATTTGATCTTAAGGTCTATGGTCAGGCGGTAAAATTTACCAGTGTAGGTAAAGATAATCCGGAAGCAACCCGCTGGCATTTGGAACCCTCCATTAACCTGCCACTTTCCAATGGCTGGGCCAGTATGAATAATGAAGTTAAGCTGATGTCGACTCACTATCAGCAGGATATTCCCAAATCTCTTGAAAATACTGAATATAAAGAATCGGTTAACCGGGTTCTGCCGCAGTTCAAAAGTGAAGCCAAAATGGTGTTTGAACGTTCAACATACCTGAACAGCGATTACACCCAAACGCTGGAACCACAGGTTCAGTATCTGTATGTGCCATACAAAAACCAAGATAATATCAATAACTTCGATTCATCTTTACTGCAAACTGACTATACCGGCCTGTTCCGTGAGCGCTTTTATGGTGGCCTGGACCGCATTTCATCCGCTAATCAAGTCACTACCGGCCTCACTACCCGCATTTATGATGAGAGTTTAGTTGAACGTTTTAACCTGTCGTTAGGTCAAATCTATTACTTTGAACGTCCACGTACCGGTGAGGAAAATATCATTAACAGTAAAGACAGAACAGGTATGATGACCTGGGCTGGTGATACTTACTGGAAAATTAATGATTCCTGGGGTTTAAAAGGCGGTGTGCAGTACGATACCCGTCTGGGCAGCGTAACGATGGGGAATACCGTACTGGAATATCGCCGTGATGCAGACCGGCTTATCCAGTTGAACTATCGTTTTGTTGACAGAGATTATATCCAGGCCACAGCTAAAAATGCCCCAGCCTTCCAGCAAGGGATTTCTCAACTTGGTCTGGTTGCAAGCTGGCCGTTAAGTGATCGCTGGGCTTTGGTTGGCGCTTACTACTATGATACCAAAGAGCAGCAACCTGCAAGTCAGTTAGTGGGCTTACAATACAACACTTGCTGCTGGGCGGTTAACGTCGGTTATGAGCGTAAAATCGTTGGTTGGAAAGACAACAATAGTGAATATGACAACAAATGGTCATTTAATTTTGAACTCCGAGGCTTAAGTAACAATCATAGTCTGGGTAGCCAGAAAATGTTGCAGTCTGGCATCATGCCATACCAGCGTGCATTCTGATGCTAATAACGCTTTGATATTAAACAATATAAGTCCGCTATTGCGGAACCTACATATGATGGGAAAAGTATGAAGAACTGGAGAACGCTCATTCTCGGATTGATGTTTTCAGTGAGTACCGCCTTCGCTGCACCTCAGCAAATGGATAAAATCGCTGCGGTTGTCAATAATGGGGTAGTACTGGAAAGCGACATCAGCAGCCTCTTACAGTCCGTTAAACTGGATGCGCAACGTGCAGGCCAGCAGATACCGGACGAGAAAATGCTACATAATCAGATCCTTGAGCGTCTGATTATGGATAATATCCTGCTACAAATGGCAAAACAGATGGGGATCGCCATTCCTGATCAGGCTCTGGATTCCACCATTGCAAATATTGCAGCCCAGAACCATATAACTGTGGATCAGATGAAACTCCGTATCGCTGCTGACGGGATGAATTTCGATACTTATCGTAATCAGATCCGTAAGGAGATGATCATTGCAGAAGTGCGCAACAATGAAGTTCGCCGTCGTGTCACCATTCTGCCTCAGGAAATTGACGCCTTAGCGAAACAAATTGGCAACCAGAATGCTTATGATACTGAACTGAATATCAGCCACATTCTGATCCCACTACCAGAAAACCCTGACCAGGCACAAATGGAAAAAGCCACGGCTGTAGTACAGAAAATTATGTCTGAACTTAAGCATGGCGTTGACTTCGGTAAACTGGCTATCGCCTATTCCGCTGATCCACAAGCCCTGAAAGGCGGTAATATGGGTTGGAGTAAGCTTCAAGAATTGCCAACCCTGTTTGCCGAGCAACTGCAATCAGCCCCGAAAGGTGCGGTCGTTGGCCCAATCCGTTCTGGTGTTGGTTTCCATATTCTCAAAGTCAATGATATCCGTGGCGGTAATGCGACAATCGCAGTCACTGAAGTTCATGCCCGTCATATTCTACTGAAAATTTCACCCGTCATGACCGATGATCAGGCGCGTACTCAGTTGCAGCAAATCGCCGGTAATATTCGCAGCGGAAAAACGGATTTCGCTGATGCCGCAAAAGCGTTTTCAGAAGATCCCGGTTCAGCCCTGCGTGGTGGCGATCTTGGCTGGACCACACCAGATATCTATGATCCCGCCTTCCGTGACGCGTTAATGCGACTGAATAAAGGTGAAATCAGCCAACCGGTTCATTCCTCTTTTGGCTGGCATCTGATTCAATTGCTGGATACCCGTAAAGTCGATAGAACAGATGTCGCTCAGAAAGATCGTGCTTATCGTATGTTATTCAACCGTAAATTCACCGAAGAAGCACAAAGCTGGATGCAGGAACAACGCGCCTCAGCTTATGTGAAAATTTTAGATGGCAGCGATGTACAACAATAAACCTATTGTGATTACCCCCGGCGAACCGGCCGGGATTGGGCCCGATTTGACTGTCGCTCTTGCTCAACAAAGCTGGCCCATACAATTGGTCGCCTGCGCAGACCCCAGTTTACTTCTGGACAGGGCCAGACAACTCAATTTGCCTTTACAATTATTAGAATATTCGCCTGATAAAATACCCGAACCCCAGGCTGCCGGAACGTTGACTATATTGCCAGTTCCTCTGCATGTACCGGCAATCGCCGGCGAGCTGAAGCAGGAAAACGGCAGATATGTGACTGAAACTCTGGCAAGAGCCTGCGACGGTTGCCTGAATGGCGAGTTTTCAGCGTTAGTCACAGGACCGGTTCATAAAGGGAATATCAATGATGCCGGCGTGCCTTTTATCGGCCATACCGAATTCTTTGCTGATCGCAGTGGATGTCAGCGGGTTGTCATGATGCTTGCGACAGAGGAACTTCGGGTTGCTCTGGCAACAACGCATCTGCCCATTGTTGATGTACCAAAATCCATCACTGCCGATAGTCTGCGGGAAGTTATCACGATCCTTAACCATGACTTAAAAACAAAGTTTGGCCTGGCAAAACCCTGTATTTATGTTTGTGGTCTGAATCCCCATGCAGGAGAAGGTGGTCATATGGGGCGGGAAGAGATTGATGTCATTATTCCCGTGTTAGAAAATCTGAGAGCAGAAGGTCTTATATTAGAAGGACCTTTGCCGGCAGATACCCTGTTCCAGCCTAAATATCTTCAACATGCAGACGCCGTTCTCTCGATGTATCACGATCAAGGATTACCCGTGTTAAAATATCAAGGTTTTGGCAGAGCTGTGAATATTACCTTGGGCCTGCCGTTTATCCGTACTTCTGTCGATCATGGCACAGCATTGGAACTGGCTGGTACAGGTCAAGCTGATGTGGGAAGCTTTATCACCGCATTGAATTTAGCAATTAAAATGATACAAAACAGTAATGAATAATAGAGTCCACCAAGGGCACTTCGCCCGTAAACGCTTCGGGCAAAACTTTTTAACCGATCAGTTTGTCATTGATAGTATTGTTACCGCTATCAATCCACAACCAGGCCAGGCAGTGCTGGAAATCGGCCCCGGTCTTGGCGCATTGACAGAACCGGTTGGTGAGCGCATGGATAAAATGACCGTGGTTGAACTCGACCGCGATTTAGCTGCACGTCTACAAGTTCATCCGCAATTAAAAGATAAACTGACCATTATCCAGCAAGATGCAATGACCGTTAATTTTAGCGAATTGTCTCAACAAAGAGAGTTGCCGCTGCGGGTCTTTGGTAATTTACCTTACAATATTTCCACGCCGTTGATGTTTCACCTTTTCAGCTATACTAATGCTATTGCTGATATGCATTTTATGTTGCAAAAAGAGGTAGTAAACCGACTGGTAGCAGGCCCCGGCAGCAAAGCTTTCGGGCGGTTAAGTGTCATGGCCCAATATTATTGTCAGGTTATCCCAGTGCTGGAAGTACCGCCAACCGCGTTTACTCCCGCACCTAAAGTCGATTCAGCAGTTGTACGTCTGATACCGCACAAAAGCATACCTCACCCGGTCAAAAATATTCGTATGCTAAGCCGGATCACTACTCAGGCTTTCAACCAACGGCGTAAAACTATCCGTAACAGCCTCGGTGATCTTTTCACTGTAGAACAGCTCACAGAACTGGGTATCAATCCAGGTACACGCGCAGAGAATATTTCTGTTGAGCAATACTGCAAAATGGCAAACTGGTTATCGGAACAACCTGAAATGCAGTCATAACAGGAGTCAACCATGATTAATGCGCCCAGAGTTTCTATTCAGGTACAAAGTGTTTATGTCGAGAGCCAATCGTATCCCGAGCAACAGCGTTTCGTTTTTGCCTATACAATCACTATCCGTAATCTTGGGCGCGAACCGGTTCAGTTAATCAACCGTTATTGGCTAATTACCAATAGTGACGGTCACCAGACTGAAGTTCAGGGGGAAGGTGTTGTTGGTGAACAACCCATAATCCTGCCTGGTACAGAATACCGTTACACCAGTGGCGCTATATTAGAAACGCCTTTAGGCACGATGCAAGGCCATTATGAAATGGTCGATCACAATGGTGATCCATTCCGCGTTGCCATTCCGGTTTTCCGTTTGGCTATCCCAACTCTGATTAATTAATTATGTCTACCTATCTGATCGGTGATATTCATGGCTGCTATCATGAATTACGAGTTTTATTAACTAAAGCCAATTTTGATCCCAAAAAGGATACATTATGGCTGACAGGAGACTTAGTTGCCCGTGGCCCAGATTCTCTTGAAGTTCTGCGGTATGTTAAACAGTTAGGTTCAGCCGCAAAAATAGTATTAGGCAATCATGATCTTCATTTATTAGGCGTTTATGCCGGGATCAGCCGTAATAAACCTAAAGACAAAATTAATGAATTACTGTCCGCTCCAGATGCAGACGAATTAATTAATTGGCTACGCAAACAACCGCTATTACAGTGCGACGATGATCTGAAACTGGTCATGACACATGCGGGTATTACGCCCCAATGGGATCTGGAAACAGCTAAAATATGCGCTGGCGAAGTTGAAGTCATGCTCAATAGTAGCAGCTATCCTCTGTTTCTCAATTCAATGTATGGGGATATGCCGAATAACTGGTCACCGGAACTTTCTGGACTGGGGCGCTTACGTTTCAGTACCAATGCATTAACACGTATGCGTTACTGTTTTCCAAATGGTCAGCTAGATATGCTTTGCAAAGATAAACCCGAAAGTGCTCCCGCACCGCTGAAACCTTGGTTTGAACTGCCATTGCCAATCCCTGAAGAGTATTCCATCGTTTTCGGCCACTGGGCCTCACTGGAAGGTCAGGGAGTACCAGAAAGATTTTATGCATTGGATACAGGTTGCTGCTGGGGAGGCGAGCTAACCATGCTGCGTTGGGAAGATAAACAATATTTTACGCAACCATCGCTGTCAGCCGTAAAACAGCACTAAAACCAGACACGCCGTGAAGAAAGTTCATCGGCGTGTTTTATCAATTAGATACGGCGTTGTAAAATCTCAAAACAGTAGCTGTGAGAATTTAATCCATCTGCATCATGGTATTCAGTAAATTCAGAATCCCACTCATCTGGCTCATAATCAGGAAAATGAGTATCACCTATCACTTCTGCATCAATATGAGTCAGATACATACGGCTAGCCAGCGAGATGAACTGGTCATAAATTTTACCGCCCCCCATCACCATAATCTCTTCTGCATCACCGGCTACTGCCAGTGCTTCATCAACTGAACTTACCCAGGTTACACGTTCATCGTTACCCGGTTGACTACTCAATACAATATTGAGCCGCCCTGGCAATGGGCGACCTATGGATTCATAAGTTACTCGTCCCATAATGACTGGTTTATTCAATGTATTACGTTTAAACCAAGCCAGATCCCCCGGCAGATGCCACGGCATTGTATTCTCCATGCCGATAATCCGATCCATAGCTAAAGCAGCGATCAAGCTGATATTCATTGAGTCACCTTATAGGCAAATAGTATAAAAATTGGTGACACTATACGGAAAGGGATGTACCCAGTCGATAGGATCAACACTTTCTTAAGTACAAAAAATTCATTTATACTTGATTTGTCGATTAAGATATTTATTGATCAAAATAATAACAAATCTAATATTAACTATAGGGTACATTATGCTGGAAACATCACTGTTCGTCATCACCATATCAACTTTGGGCATGCTCTCTCCCGGTCCCGATTTCTTTCTGGTAGTCAAAAATGCCATACGTTATCAACGTCCTGCCGCAATGATGACAGTGATGGGATTAATTGCCGCTATCGCCTGCCATATGGTTTACTGTGTCGCTGGACTGGCTATTCTTATTACCACTACTCCGTGGTTGTTTAATCTGATGAAATATGCCGGAGCGGCTTATCTTATTTGGATCGGGATCAATAGCTTGCTTTCCCGCGGAGGAAATACCGTCACTCTTGATGACCAGACACGACAAATTGTCACTTTTAAAAAAGCGTTTATGCAGGGATTTCTATGTAATCTGCTGAATCCAAAAGCAACCTTATTCTTCCTGGCAATATTTACTCAGATACTAAACGTCAATTCGGGTGTTGATGAAAAATTATGGTATGCCTTTATTATCTGGAGCCTGGCGGCCATCTATTGGCCATTATTGGTAATATTGATCCAGAGTGCGCCAGTACGCCGTGGATTAGTTAAAGCTCAAAAGATTATTGATAAACTGCTTGGCGTTGTTTTGATTGGCTTAGGTGTCAAAGTGGCACTGGGATAACAGGAGTTCATTCCCTCCCTTTAAGTTTTCAATGAATATAAAAAAAGTGCGCTTAAATTAGAGCGCACCTTTTTATTACTTCAATTAATCAGAATACAGACTAGCTATTAATCTCCGCATGCATTTCCTGTACAGAGATCACCTGCTCGGTTGGATCTGCGCTCAGTGCCATTGTTGTAGCAAAACCGCCATTCAATGTAGTGTCATAATGCACTTTATATTGCAGTGCACTACGGCGAATAAGCTTAGAATCCTCAATCGCCTGACGACCAGCGGTGGTGTTCACTATATAGCTATACTCACCATTTTTGATTCTATCCTGAATATGCGGACGCCCTTCGTGAACTTTGTTCACCAAGCGAGGATTGATTCCCGCTTCACCCAGCACAACTGCCGTACCGTGAGTCGCATCCAATTCAAAGCCCTGCTTCAACAACTTCGCCGCTAAATCTACGACTCGGCCTTTATCACCATCACGCACCGACAAAAGGGCTCTGCCACTCTGTTTCATTCTGGAGTCACATCCCAACAGGGCTTTTGAGAAAGCTTCTGCAAAAGTACGGCCAACACCCATCACTTCCCCGGTTGAGCGCATTTCAGGCCCAAGAATCGGATCCACACCTGGGAATTTGTTGAAAGGCAGTACAACCTCTTTCACCGAGTAGTATGGCGGGATGATCTCCTGAGTTGCGCCCTGTTCAGCCAGAGACTGGCCCACCATCACACGAGCGGCAACTTTCGCCAATGGCAAACCGGTAGCTTTAGAAACAAATGGCACAGTACGAGCCGCGCGAGGGTTGACTTCAATCAGGTAAACCTCGTCATTCTTGACTGCAAACTGGACATTCATCAAACCACGGACACACAACTCAAACGCCAGTTTTTCTACCTGCTGACGCATGACATCCTGAATTTCCTGACTCAATGTGTAAGCCGGCAATGAACAAGCGGAATCACCGGAGTGAACACCTGCCTGCTCAATGTGTTCCATAATGCCACCAATCAGCACACGTTCACCGTCACAGATAGCATCAACATCCACTTCTATTGCATCATCAAGGAAACGATCAAGCAGTACCGGGGCATCATTAGATACACTGACCGCCGTCTGGAAGTAACGACGCAGGTCAGCTTCGTCATATACGATTTCCATCGCACGGCCACCCAGAACATAAGATGGGCGAACCACCAGCGGATAACCCAGCGCATTCCCTTTCTCAACCGCTCGTTCAATCGTCGCCACAGTGGCATTTTCTGGTTGTTTCAGACCGAGACGATTGACCGCCTGTTTGAAACGCTCACGATCTTCAGCACGATCAATCGCATCCGGGCTGGTACCAATAATTGGCACACCTGCGGTTTCCAACTCACGAGCCAATTTCAACGGAGTCTGCCCACCATACTGAACAATCACCCCTTTTGGCTGCTCAACACGCACAATTTCAAGCACATCTTCCAAAGTAACGGGTTCGAAATAGAGGCGATCCGAAGTGTCGTAATCCGTTGAAACTGTTTCTGGGTTACAGTTCACCATAATGGTTTCATAACCATCTTCACGCAGTGCCAGTGATGCATGAACACAGCAGTAGTCAAACTCGATCCCTTGTCCAATACGATTAGGACCACCGCCCAACACCATGATTTTCGGCTTGTCACTATTCGGATTGGCTTCACACTCATCTTCATAAGTGGAATACATGTACGCGGTATCAGTCGCAAATTCTGCCGCACAGGTATCAACCCGTTTGTAAACCGGATACAGATTATATTTGTGACGCAGTTTGCGGATCTCTTTTTCCGCCACACCGACCAGTTGCGCCAGACGTGCGTCAGCAAAACCTTTGCGTTTCAAATGACGCAGGAAATCGACAGTCAGGCTGTTAATTCCCTGTTCAGCTACTTGCTCTTCCAGTCGCACCAATTCTTCAATTTGCACCAAGAACCAGCGGTCAATATCAGTCAGATTGAAAACACCGTCAACCGACATACCAGCACGGAAAGCATCGGCGATATACCAAATACGCTCCGCACCAGCATCTTTCAATTCACGGCGAATTTTAGTCAATGCTTGTGGATCATCCAGGCTGACTTTCGGATCAAAGCCGGTTGCGCCCACTTCCAAACCACGCAACGCTTTTTGCATGGATTCCTGCTGAGTGCGGCCAATCGCCATCACTTCACCAACAGATTTCATCTGAGTCGTCAGGCGATCATTGGCACCAGCAAATTTCTCGAAATTGAAACGAGGAATTTTAGTCACT
Organism: Photorhabdus sp. RM322S; assembly: GCF_042879395.1. Lineage (NCBI taxonomy): Bacteria > Pseudomonadati > Pseudomonadota > Gammaproteobacteria > Enterobacterales > Morganellaceae > Photorhabdus > Photorhabdus sp. RM322S. The sequence continues at coordinate 69,356 of NZ_JBHFKW010000008.1, read as the reverse complement.
ACATAGTCAATAGAAGGTTCAAAGGAAGCTGGCGTGCGACCACCAGTGATATCATTCATCAGTTCATCAAGGGTATAACCTACCGCCAGCTTGGCGGCAATTTTAGCAATCGGGAAACCTGTCGCTTTCGAAGCCAATGCCGAAGAGCGGGAAACGCGCGGGTTCATTTCGATGATAACTAAACGGCCATTTTTCGGGTTCACCGCAAACTGAACGTTAGAGCCTCCGGTTTCCACACCGATTTCACGCAGTACCGCCATCGAAGCGTTACGCATGATTTGGTATTCTTTATCTGTCAGGGTTTGGGCCGGTGCAACAGTGATGGAATCGCCAGTGTGAATCCCCATGGCATCGAAGTTTTCAATCGAACAGACGATGATGCAGTTATCATTTTTATCACGCACCACCTCCATTTCATACTCTTTCCAACCAATCAGCGATTCATCAATCAATAGCTCATTGGTCGGCGAAAGATCCAAACCACGCTCACAAATTTCTTCAAATTCTTCGCGGTTATAGGCAATCCCCCCCCCACTTCCTCCCATAGTAAAGGAAGGACGGATAATACAAGGAAAACCAACTTTATCTGCAACGGCCAGCGCTTCTTCCATTGAATGGGCGATACCAGAACGCGGAGTTTCCAAGCCTATCTTTTTCATTGCCATATCGAAACGGCGACGATCTTCCGCTTTATCAATCGCATCTGCGGTAGCGCCAATCATAGTCACGCCAAATTCTTTCAAAACCCCCTGGCGTTCCAGTTCCAACGCACAGTTCAGCGCAGTTTGTCCACCCATGGTTGGCAAAACTGCATCAGGACGCTCTTTTTCAATGATTTTACGTACCACTTCCCAGTGGATCGGCTCAATATAAGTGGCATCCGCCATTTCTGGATCAGTCATGATGGTGGCAGGGTTTGAGTTCACCAACACAACACGATAACCTTCTTCCCGTAACGCTTTGCAAGCCTGTGCACCTGAGTAATCGAATTCACACGCCTGGCCGATAACAATTGGACCAGCACCCAAGATCAGGATACTTTTAATATCAGTACGTTTTGCCATTTTATTCTCTCCTGATTACTTGGTGTTATGACGATTATTTTGCTGACAGTGCTGTTTAATCAGCTCGATAAAGTGATCGAACAATGACGACGTTTCATGTGGGCCAGGGCTAGCTTCCGGATGCCCCTGAAAGCTGAATGCCGATTTATCTGTGCGATGAATTCCTTGCAACGTACCATCAAACAGGGATTTATGGGTCACACGCAGATTGGCCGGCAATGACTTTTCATCTACAGCAAAACCGTGGTTCTGTGCGGTAATCATCACAATATTACGATCAAGATCTTTTACCGGATGGTTAGCTCCGTGATGGCCGAATTTCATTTTCATTGTCTCGGCGCCACTGGCCAATGCCAGCAATTGGTGCCCAAGGCAAATACCAAAGATCGGAATATTTGTCTCAAGGAGAATTTTAATTGTTTCAATCGCATAGCCACAAGGTACCGGGTCGCCCGGACCATTGGACAAGAAAATACCATCTGGATTCAGCTTCAATACATCCTCAGCCGGTGTCTGAGCGGGAACCACTGTCAAGCGACAGCCACGATCTACCAGCATCCGCAAAATATTGCGTTTTGCACCAAAGTCATAAGCAACAACATGATAAGGCAGCTCCTGTTCTTGCTTCTCTTCCGGTAATCCATCTGCCAGAGTCCAGCTCCCCTGTAACCACGGATAAACCTGCTCCGTTGTCACCTCTTTTGCCAAATCCATCCCTTCCAGCCCTGGGAACGCTTGTGCTTTTTCCAGTGCAACCTGAGCGTTAATCTGCTTACCTGCTATAATACAACCATTCTGTGAACCTTTTTCCCTTAACAAGCGGGTCAGTTTACGAGTATCGATATCCGCTATCGCAACAATATTATGGCGTTTAAGGTAATCAGAAAGCGTTTCTTCGCTGCGGAAGTTACTGGTCAATAACGGCAGATCACGAATTACCAGCCCCTGGGCCTGAACTTTTAGTGATTCTTTATCGACTGAGTTAACACCGACATTACCAATATGGGGATAAGTAAGAGTGACAATTTGGCGGGAATAGGAAGGGTCTGTAAGAATTTCTTGATATCCGGTCATTGAGGTATTGAAAACCACTTCCCCAACTGCCGCCCCTTCAGCACCTATGGCGCGACCGTGGAATTGGGTTCCGTCTTCCAGAACCAATATAGCTGACTTAATCAAAACACCCTCCAGGGAATAATCAATCACAATTAGTGCATATTAATTCAGATTTGTTCGTCAAAATCAATGCCAAAGCTGCTTTTTAGGCAAAATTTTGGCAAATTGCGCGCATTCTAATGATGAGAGGGATAGTTGTCTACAAAAAATGTTACTTTTATTATTTTTTTGCGTACTTCACTGGATAAACTGATAAAATAAGACCAAAAATAGAGACAAAGTTAGTTTAGAAAACGATTACCAGCATAGAAGATTTAATTTTCAGGTGAAGAATTGAAAATAACCATAAAAAAGAGAAAAAAACTGAAAAACAAAGGTAAAAAAGAGAGAAAAACAAACAAAACCCACAAAAAATTAATTAAACCATATCAAGCAATCAAAAATCGCATAATAGATAATTTAATTATGCGATATCAATTAGTTATAAAAATAAAATTTTAAATAAAATCGAGGTTTAAAACGTCTTTCATATCAAAAAGACCACTATTTTTACCACTTAACCATAATGCTGACTTTACCGCCCCATTTGCAAATGTCATCCGGCTGGAAGCCTTATGAGTTATCTCAACTCTCTCACCCATATCTGCAAATATAGCGGTATGTTCACCAACGATATCCCCGGCACGAATAGTCGCAAAACCAATACTTTTCGGATCACGTTCACCGGTATAACCTTCACGGGCATAGACAGCACACTCTTTAAGATCCCGCCCTAAAGTATGGGCAATAGATTCTCCCATCGCTAACGCCGTTCCTGATGGTGCATCCACTTTATGGCGGTGATGTGCTTCGATAATCTCGATATCAGTATATTCACCCATCACTTTCGCCGCTTTTTCCAGTAATTTAAGCACCAGATTCACACCAACACTGAAATTTGCAGCAAATACTATCGGGATATCCGCGGAAGCATCTTTAATCGCCTGCTTACCTTCATCATCAAAACCTGTGGTGCCGATAACCATCGCTTTACCGTTCTGACGGCAGATTTCAAGATGGGCAAGCGTTCCTTCCGGGCGGGTAAAATCGATAAGAACATCAAAATTATCAACAACATTTTTCAGGTCATCACAAACAGTAACGCCTATATTACCAATACCCGCCAATTCTCCGGCATCCGCGCCAATCAGAGAAGAACCTAAGCGTTCTAAAGCTGCACCAAGAGCGACGCCACTCAATTGATGGATAGCCTGTATTAACTGACGCCCCATACGCCCACCAGCACCAACAATAGCAACACGAATTTCTGTATCAGCCATAAGCCCTCACTGTGAATTAATCCCTTTCCTGATTTAACACAGGCGATCAGTCAGATAAATATCTTAAATCAATAGATTACGAGCAACCTCGCTCATAATCCGGCGCAGTACTTTAAATTACTTAACTAATCTGTTTAACTTCAACACGTAACTCTTTCGGCACTTCGAAAACAATATTTTCTTCCCTGCCATGTAATTCCTCGACAGAATCAGCACCAAGATTTTTCAGCCGCTCAATGACTTGCTGAACTAAGATATCCGGTGCCGAAGCTCCCGCAGTCACGCCAATCAGAGAAACACCTGTTATCCATTCTTTTTTAATATCATCAGCAGAATCTATCAGGTAAGCAGGTTTACCAACACGTTGAGCTAACTCTGCAAGGCGGTTAGAGTTAGATGAATTCTTCGAACCCACAACCAATACAACATCAGCATCAGATGCCAGATCCCGTACCGCTTCCTGGCGGTTAGTCGTCGCATAGCAGATATCATCTTTACGCGGGCCGACAATGTTGGGAAATCGCTCATTAAGCGCATCAATCACTTCTGAAGTATCATCAACAGATAACGTTGTTTGAGTCATAAAACACAAGTTATCTTCATCTTTGACGTTCAGATTCCACACATCTTCGGGAGATTCAACCAGATACATTCCACCATCAGCATTATTGTACTGACCCATTGTCCCTTCAACTTCCGGATGCCCAGCGTGACCAATAAGAATAGCTTCTTTGCCTTTGCGACTGGCTCTGGCTACTTCCATATGGACTTTAGTTACCAAAGGACAAGTCGCATCGAACAGCATCGTCAAATTGCGGGAACGGGCTTCTGCGCGGATCGCCTGTGAAACGCCGTGGGCAGAAAAAATCAGAATCGCATCATCGGGTACTTCTGCGATGTCTTCAATAAAGATAGCACCCCGCTTGCGCAGGTTATCCACAACATAGCGGTTATGTACAACCTCATGGCGAACATAGATCGGTGCACCATATAATTCCAGAGCACGTTCTACAATACTGATGGCTCGGTCAACGCCGGCACAAAAACCACGCGGGTTAGCCAACAATATCTGCATGGTTTTCCTCCAACTGTGGATCAATTTCCAACACTTCAATCTCAAATGTGATGTTCTGATCGGCTAACGGGTGATTGAAATCAACAGTGACGGACTCCTCTGCCACTTCTTTTACAATGCCTGGCATTTCACTGCCATTCATTGCCATAAATAACATTATAGTTCCAATTTCAGGAATCCCCGTTTCGGCAAAATCACGCGGAGTAAAATATTGAATCAGATCAGGATTCGGTTTACCAAATACAGCCTCACCAGCCAGAGTAAATGTGTGTTTATCTCCCTCTTTCAGACCAGTAAGCTGCTGTTCCAAAGGAGCAGAAAGGGTTCCATCACCTAAACGGAATAATGCAGGTTTACCCTGATGGTGGGAGGAATCGGCAGTAGAACCATCTTGCAGTTTTAATGTGAAATGCAGTAAAACCGCACTATCTGCATGCACCTGCTTTGACATATTGCTTAGAACCTATTTTATTTGCCTATTTTATTTGCCGTTTTTTATCGTAAAAAGTGAACCTGAGCACAGCCAAGTTCACTATTCATTCACAAGAACGACTTGGACAATAACGCCTAGTAAAATAGGCTTTTATCCCGCTTTAATTGTCTTTTCATCCGGGCTTAAAAAGCTATCAATGATAACCAATGCGGCCCCGATGCATATCGCCATATCGGCGATATTAAAGGTTGGAAAGTGCCAGTCACCGACATAAAAATCAATAAAATCGATGACAAAACCATGGACCAACCGGTCAAATAGATTACCCAATGCTCCACCAATAATCAGGGCATAAGCGATATTACTCAGTTTCTTCTTTGCACTGGAACGATACATCATCACCATCAATACGACTGAAATAGCAACGGCAATTAATGCAAACAACCAACGCTGCCAGCCGTCTTTATCCGCAAGGAAACTGAAAGCCGCCCCCAGATTCTGGGCATAAGTCAGGTTGAAATAAGGTATTAATGGAACGGATTCATACAGATAAAAGTGCTTCAGCACTAACTGTTTACTACCCAGATCCAGAATCAATACCACGACAACTAACCAAAGCCAGCGAAGGCCAGTGGAACAAATGGGTCTATTCATCAGGCAAATTTACGCTCTTCGCCGTTACCGGCAACATTAGTTACACAGCGGCCACAAAGTTCTGCGTGCTCCACCACCAATCCCACATCTTTCGCGTAATGCCAGCAACGAGGACATTTTTCACCATCCGCTTTACGGAAAGCAACTTTCAGGCTGTCGATTTCGCTTTGCTGCGCATCGTCACCCGCCTGTTCATAAGCCGCAACAGAAACCTGAGATGTCAGCAGAACAAAACGCAATTCATCTCCCAGGCTGTTCAATTTATCAGCCAGTTCATTATTTGCATACAGAGTGACGGCGGCTTCCAAAGAGCTGCGAATATGTTTATCTGCACGTGCCTGCTCCAGCACTTTGTTGACTTCACCACGAACAGCCAGTAAATCAGCCCAGAAAGCATCATTCATTTGTTCGCCTGCGGCTAGGCCAAACAAGCCGTCATACCACTCTTCGGTAAAGACATACTGAGCGCGTTTACCAGGCAATTCATTCCAGACTTCATCTGCGGTGAAGGAGAGAATAGGCGCCATCCAGCGAACCAATGCTTCTGCAATATGATACAGCGCAGTCTGGCAACTGCGGCGAGCCAGACTATCGCCCTTCGCGGTATACTGACGGTCTTTAATAATATCGAGATAGAACGACCCCATTTCCACAGAACAGAACTGCATTAAACGCTGAACAACAGAGTGGAAATCATACTGATCGTAACATTTTATAATGTCTGCCTGAGCAGCCTGAGCACGGCCTACAGCCCAGCGATCCAACACAGCCATCTCTTCCGGTTTAACCCTATGTTGTTCAGGATCAAAACCATTCAGGTTTGCCAACAGGAAACGCGCTGTGTTACGGATACGACGATATGCATCAGCAGAACGTTTCAAGATCTCATCCGATACCGCAATTTCACCGGTGTAATCAGTAGAGGCAACCCACAGACGCAAAATATCCGCCCCTAATTTATTCATCACATCCTGTGGACTGATAGTGTTGCCGATAGACTTGGACATCTTACGGCCCTGACCATCCACCGTGAAACCGTGTGTCAGTACCTGACGGTAAGGCGCTTTGCCTTTCATTGCGGTGGAGATCATCAGGGAAGACATAAACCAACCACGATGCTGATCTGAACCTTCCAGATAGATATCCGCAGAATTACCCTGAAATTCAGAACGAGCATCAACAACCGATGAATGGGTTGATCCAGAATCGAACCATACATCCAGAGTATCAAAGATTTTGACATAGTTAGCCGCATCATCACCCAGCAGTTCGGCTGGATCCAGATCCCACCACGCCTGAATACCATCCACTTCAACACGTTTGGCAACTTCTTCCATCAGTTCGACAGTGCGTGGATGAAATTCTTCCGTCTCTTTATGGACAAACAGGGACATAGGGGTGCCCCAGGTACGTTGACGTGAAATACACCAGTCAGGGCGGTTCTCTACCATTGCCTCAATACGGGCCTGCCCCCAGCCTGGGATCCACTGAACACCTTTGATCTCTTTCAGAGATTGTTTGCGCAGGCCATTTTGATCCATGCTGACAAACCACTGCGGCGTAGCACGGAAAATGATGGGTGCCTTGTGACGCCAGCAGCAAGGGTAGCTGTGCTGTAATTTTTCCAGATGTAACAACGCATGGTTTTCACGCAGGATATCCGTAATGATGTCGTTCGCCTTAAAGACAAACATGCCATCCAGAGAAGGATGAGTCCCCGGCAGATAGCAGCCATTCGGGCCAACCGGGTTTGCGACTTCTAAATCATATTTCTGACCAATGACAAAATCGTCCGGGCCATGACCTGGCGCGGTATGAACAGCACCAGTACCTGCATCCAGAGTCACGTGATCACCGAGTACAACCGGTGAATCAAAGCCCATAAATGGATGTTTGAAGCATAACCGTTCCAGTGCAGCACCCGCACAATTCCCCAGCACTGTCCACGCAGTCACACCCGCACGCTTCATCACACTTTCAACCAAATCAGCAGCCAGGATCAGACATTCACCCTCAATCTGTACTAATTGATAGTCAAATTCAGCATGCAAAGCGATCGCTCGGTTAGCCGGTAACGTCCACGGCGTGGTTGTCCAGATCACCAAAGAAACGGGTTGATCTGATGCCTGCACGCCAAATTTCTCGTAAACAGCTACCGTATCAACAGCACCAAAACGCACGTCAATCGATGGCGAAGTTTTGTCATAATACTCAACTTCCGCCTCAGCCAATGATGAACCACAATCCGTACACCAGTGAACAGGTTTTGCCCCTTTCAACAAATGTCCATTGGCAACAATACGGCTTAATGCACGAATAACATTGGCTTCAGTCTTAAAGTCCATCGTTAGGTATGGACGTTCCCAATCACCTAATACGCCCAGACGGATAAAGTCTTCCTTCTGACCTTCTATCTGCTCTTTGGCATATTTGCGGCATTCGGCACGGAATTCAGCAGCGGAAAACTTTTCTCCCGGTTTACCAATAATCTGCTCAACCTTGAGCTCAATGGGTAAACCGTGACAATCCCAACCGGGTACATATGGCGAATCATATCCCGCCATCCCTTTGGATTTAATAATAATATCTTTGAGAATCTTATTAACTGAGTGACCAATATGAATGCTGCCGTTCGCATAAGGAGGGCCGTCATGCAGAATAAATGTTTTTTTACCGGCTTTTGCTTTACGAATTACCTGATACAACTCATCTTTGTACCAACGTTTTAGCATGTCTGGTTCGCGCTTTGCTAAGTCTCCGCGCATTGGAAACCCTGTTTCTGGTAAGTTCAGGGTATTTTTATAGTCACTCATTCGATTCTCAATTCCAATTTTCCGCTAGATACATGACACTGGCTGCTGTTTAAAAAATTCCTTCGCAGCGACCAAATCATTAGCAATTTGCTGCTTGAGTGCATCAAGGGAAGCAAACCGCTGCTCATTACGCAGTTTTTTGCGTAACACCACATCAATATGACGCCCATACAGATCCATTTGGGTATCAATCAGATGTACTTCAAGTTGTTGGCCCTGACCAGAGACGGTTGGACGTGTACCAATATTGGCAACCCCCGGTAAAGGCTTATCTCCCAAGCCATAGACTTCAACGACATAAACGCCTTGTACAGGAGCCACTAAACGTTTTAATGGTAAATTAGCTGTTGGAAAGCCAATAGTACTCCCCAGCCGTCTACCATGAACAACCCGGCCACAAATACTATATGGATGTCCCAATAATGTTTCAGCTAATACCAAATCATCATCTTGCAGTGCCTGACGGATAGCGGTGCTGCTGATCCGTAAGCCACTGTCACAAAAACTTTCGCTATTGGTCACGTCAAAACCGTATGTTTCACCGGCTTGCTGTAGAAAGGCAAAATCACCACTGCGGGATTTACCAAAACGAAAATCATCTCCTACCGCCAGAAACTTAACACCCAATTTTTCCACGAGCAACCGCGAAACAAAGGCTTCTGCCGTATTTGCCGCAAAATTCCTGTCAAATTTCACACATAATAAATAATCCACTCCATACCGGGCGAGATATTTAGCTTTATCCCTCAATCTCGTCAAACGGGCTGGAGCATCATCCCTGGCGAAAACTTCCAAGGGTTGTGGTTCAAAAATCATAACCGTTACCGGTAAACCCAGACGCTGCCCTTCGCGTTTTAAGTGCCTCAGCAGTGCCTGATGGCCTCTATGAACGCCATCAAAATTACCAATCGTCAGCACGCAACCATGGTGACGCGCCCGAATATTACGTATACCGCGAATTAGCTCCATAGCTGGCTCAATACCCTGGAAATTGCCAAATTATACCTTGTACAAAGCGCAAGGTTAACCCACCATCATAAGATGGCTAAAATTAATAACCCTGATTCATACAACAAAAACGGGCAGGAATCCCGAAAAATATTTATTTTATTTCTCATCAGGACTATTCAATGAGATTTTTATTGTGAAAGACTGTATTCCAGCTAACTAAGCTGATAAAATCCTGCGCCATCACAACGTAACAAGTGCCGCAGTACAACGGCGCTTATTTGCACAAATCCATTGACAAAAGAAGGCTGAACAGGCATATTCCTCGGCCTTTGAATTGTCCTCGATAGAATATATTTGGGAGTTGGACCTTGGCTAATATCAAATCAGCTAAGAAACGCGCCATTCAGTCTGAAAAACGTCGTCAGCACAACGCTAGCCGTCGTTCTATGGTGCGTACCTTCATCAAGAAGGTCTATGCTGCTATCGCCACTGGCGATAAAGAATCTGCACAGAAAGCATTTAATGACATGCAACCTATTGTCGATCGTCACGCCTGTAAAGGTCTGATCCACAAAAATAAAGCAGCACGTCATAAATCTAATCTGGCAGCTCAAATCAACGCAATGTAATAATTTGCGTTTAGATTACTGAAAAACCGGCTTTCGCCGGTTTTTTTGTTGTTTGCGATTATTATCAATTATTTTTTAAGTCCGCTTCTTAGATGGCGCATTAAACAACGCGGAAAAATCTTTATTACACACGCGCTGAACCGCCGGATGTTGAATCATTCGTTCAGCAAAAATCACATAATACTCTTCTTGCACTGCATCCAGCCGGCCAATTTCAGCAATATCATTGTCAGCAAAAATATCATTGGTATACAAAGACGGCGCAACGAAAATCGCATTATGATACATACCAAACGCTTTCATTAATGCGGCATCATCAAATTCACCCAGAACTTCAACCTGAAGATTTTTATTACGGATCCAGGTCAACAGTTTACGCCCTAACATAGAGCGACGTCCTGGAACCAACAGGCGACGTTCCTCTAAACATTCTGGGAAAGGCTTTTCCGGAATAGGTTGCCGGCAAAAGAAACTGACATTGCACTCACCCAGTTTTACCGAGAACAACCCTTCCTGCTGGGAAGAATCCACTGGGCAATCAGACAGTATCATATCGAGTTTGTGCTGACTCAGTTGCTCAAGCAGCAATTCATGGGTTGATTCAAAACAGCGCAGATGGATCTGCTCATGTTCCACCACCGCCGTTTCCAATACCTGGCTAACCAGACGTTTAGATAATGCATCAGCAACACCAACATCAAACAACAGGTTGGATTCACGGCTGTAGTTAACAATATCCAGCATCTCCTGACTCAGCATAAACATCTTATCCGCATAGCGGAAGATAAGCTGTCCCAGTTCTGATGGCACCAGACCCCGGCCTTGGCGTTTGAACAACTTTCCGCCTAAACGCTCCTCCAGTGCTTTTATTTGCCCTGTAATCGTCTGCGGCGTCAGGTAAAGCGCTTCTGCCGCCCCAACCACAGACCCTTCCTTACAAACATGCCAGAAATAATAGAGATGATTAAAATTCAGATGTGACACCCGCATATATTTTTCCTTGTGTATCGCTTTCGTCTGATAATCAACGCCAGCCATACATTCCTAATTTTTACCGTTTTACGGCGATTTCCTGTTTTTTCGCTACATAAAATATCCGCGATACAATTTTATTGTTGTACCGCGAGTACAAAAATGAGAGTCAGTTCGGAAATTCTTTCTGAAACTATCAGGCTAAGTTAATTAATTTATCACGGCTCTGCCATCACTTTTTCTTTGGTAAGACCATTCGTAACAAACCATAGCCCATTAGCGCGGCAGTTGTTGAGCCAATCAGAATTCCCAGACGGGAATAGGTACTGAAAGATTCACCTGCTCCCTCAAAAGCCAACCCTGAAATAAAGATGGACATGGTAAAGCCAATCCCACAAAGAACCGAAACAGCAAATATCTGTTTAAGACTAATCCGTTGTGGCAATTTAGCCAATCCCATCTTGATGGAAATATAACTGAACAGGAAAATTCCCAGTGGCTTACCAAGAAACAGAGCCGCCGCAATACCCAACGGTAACATATCAGTCAAACCATTCAACGTAACGCCACTCAGGATCACACCTGCATTGGCAAATGCAAATAACGGCAAAATAAGATACGCCACCCAAGGATGTAATCCATGTTCAAGTGATTCAGAGGGTGAATGACCATTCCGGCAACGCAGAGGAATAAGAAAACCAACGATGACGCCGGCCAGCGTTGCATGAACACCCGATTTCAAGATGCAAACCCAAAGAATTGTGCCAATAACCAGATAAGCCGATGTTTTTTCGACACCACGCCAATTCATCCAAATCAGCAAAGCAATCATTGCTGCCGATAATCCAAGCGCAACAAGGGAAACTGTTTTGGTATAAAACAGAGCAATGATCACAATAACGCCCAGATCATCAATAATCGCTAATGCCAGTAGAAAAACCTTGAGTTCTGTTGGTACCCGTTTAGCCAATAGCGCCATCACACCCAGGGCAAATGCGATATCTGTTGCCGCAGGAATAGCCCATCCCTGACGGGTAAACTCATCACTGCCATTAAATAGCAGATAGATCAATGCCGGTGCGACCATACCACCCATAGCCGCTATCACTGGAAATACCGCTTTATCACGCCCCACCAAAGAACCTTCCAGCAGCTCACGCTTAACTTCTAAACCAACAATCAAAAAGAAGACAGCCATCAAGCCGTCATTTATCCACAACAATAAAGGTTTATTTATCTCCAGTGCAGAAAATTGTACTGCTACCGGAATGTTAAGAAATTGCTGATAAACACCCTGTAATGGCGAATTCGCCATTATCAGCGCAATAATGGCTGCAATGATAAGAAGAAGCCCTCCAGCCGCTTCTAATTTCAGGAATTGACGAATAATTGCTGTCACGATGATTAACCTCTGAAATTGATCGGGTTATAAATAGTACTCCAACTATAATTTCGAAAAAAATCGATTTTATAGCCAGAATAATTCGCTATAACCGATCTATTGATGATCTACATCTCAATAAAAGTAGATTATCAACCAGAGGGAGCCATTAAATGAATTTGAGCAACAGAGTTGTGATGGTAGCTACCACACCAATAAGGCAGGAAGCGACGACAATCGGATACCACATGGCCTCACGGTTTATCTTTGTTGTTTTTGCCATTAATTTTACTATTTCAGCATGGATTTTTTCGAGTTCAGCAGTAGTCATTTCATAGTGCTCATCGCAAAATATTCGTATTCAACATGAATGCATATTATGTGAAATATATTAAGAAAATCATTAACACATATAAATAACTTAAAAAATTAACACTTATTAATAATTAGCAAAGAATCCTTAACCGCCATAACCGATTTTTTCTCAGCAGGAATTATTTCACAATACTCTTCGCTATTAGTGATAATAATCGGTGATATCAGTTGAATCTGATTCTCTTGAAGAAAATAAATATCGAAATTAACTAATATGTCACCGGCAACCACAATCTGACCTTCCATAACCTGCAAATTAAACCCCTTTCCTTGTAAATCTACAGTTTCAATACCAATATGAATCAATAATTCAATTCCTTGATCGGAAATTAAACCAATAGCATGTCCAGTTGGAGTAATCATTGAAACCTTACCATTAAAAGGCGCTTTCACTATACCTTCGGTAGGAATAATAGCAATGCCATCGCCAATGATTTTTTCAGAAAAAGTGTCGTCAGGTACGCTTGAGAGAGGTTTAATTTCACCCGTCATAGGAGAAAGTAATGTAAGTTTTTTAGTTTTCGAAGAGTGTGGATTTGTTAATACCATAGGCTCACTATTAGGTTCTAATTTCATTAATAACGTGAGTATAAACGCAACTAAGAAACTACAACAAATCCCAAACAAAATAGAAAGAAAATTATTGCTATCTTTTTGCATATAAAAAGGGAGTGATACCAATCCTGGAATACTAAAAGCAAATATTTTTATAGAAAAAACACCCACAATAGCCCCACCAACTGCCCCTCCAATTAATGCTGCATAAAAAGGCTTTTTTAATTTAAGAGTAACACCATACATTGCGGGTTCAGTTACCCCTAAAAAAGCAGAAAATGAGGCTGAATATGCTAATGATTTCATCTGTCTATCTTTAATTTTAATTGCAACTGCCAATGTAGCGCCAGCTTGTGCGATATTACTGGCAAAACTGATTGGTAATAGCATAAAATCATATCCGAGAGATTTAAAATTAGCAAAAACACTCGGTAAAAAAGCATAATGCATCCCAGTAATCACCAAAACAGGTATCAGTCCTCCCAGTAATAATCCCGCAAATGGTCCAACCACAGAAAATAATTCTAAAATCATCTTCTCAAGATACAAGCCAATTGCATTTCCTAACGGCGCAGCAATAATTAATAAAATTGGCACGGAAATCAATAAGACTAACAATGGCGTAAATATTATTTTTAATACCATTGGAATAAATCTGTCTACCCATCTATGGATATAACTAAGTAACCAAACACCTAAGATAATTGGAATGGCAGTGTAGCTATAATGAATAGCGGGAACAGAGACACCAAACACATCGAAATATCCACCACCAGAGGCGCTTATAAGATCAGATAATGTTGGATAAATTAAAATACATGCTAACGTTGCCGCAATAAATTCGTTAGTTTTAAATTTTCTTGCCGCCGAAAAGGCAAGAAGAACAGGCAAAAAATACAGAGGCGCATCAGAAATAATATATAATAATTTATACTCATTACTCTCCGCTGAAATCCAGTTCATCGTATAGAAAAAAATCAACCCGCCTTTCAGTAACCCAGCGCCAACTATCGCTGGCAATATGGGAACAAATATACCTGAGATTATATCAAAAATATGACTTACCCGGCTTTTATTTTGGTCATCACAACCACTTTCACTCTCTTTCAATTGCTTAATTATTTCACTAAATATTTCAATAACTCTATTACCAATAATTATTTGCAACTGTCCACTATGGAAACGCGCCCCCATAACCCCCTGAATTTTCTTTATCCCGGCAATATCTACTTTACTATCATCTATAACATTAAAACGTAATCTGGTAACACAATGCCAACTTTTATTTATATTCCCCCCTCCCCCAAGAAATATAATAATATCTTTCGCTAAGTCTTCATAATTCATTTTTACCACCCACATCTAATCTATTGTCAAAAATAACCAAACCACATAAATCTATTTATCTCATATTGTTTAAATTAATACCTGTCTACAAACCTATTTGACGACTCATTTGCTATTACTATTAATCTCTGGCCTTATAACTATCATTGACCACCCGTTCTATATGAATCACCAAATAAATCAGTTCATCATCGGGAACTTTCCACTGATATTTTTCTCGCAGATATTTTATTAATTTCACTGCACAGTTGTAACTTTTGAAATATTTTTCCTCTATCAATTCTTGCAATGAGAAATCCATTTCAATAGCAGACGAGTGCTGATTTTTATTTTGTCTGATTAAGAAATAGCGCAGATGAGTAATAAAACGAGAATAATTTACTGACGTTGAATCAAGGTTAACATGAAAATAGTAGTGAATGAGTTTAACAGTTTTATTAATTAAATTCGTTAATTTTAATGTATCTCCCATCGTTTGCCCTTCATATTGAGCATTAACAAAATGCAAGGCAATCAATGAGGCTTCTATCGGTGGTAATGGCGTTTCAATCTGGTTATTAATATGAATAAGCGCCTGTTTACCAATTTCATATTCTAACGGATAAAGATGGGGAATCTCCCACTGCAAGACATTACCAATCTGATACCCTTTGCGCACACGCTCAAATGCAAAGTTTAAATGTTCTGACAAAGTAATGAGTAATGAATCGTTAAGAGGTTTGGCAAGAAAATCTTTACCCAATGTGATAATTTTCTCAGTTAACTCTATAACTGAAACAGGGATAGTAGAAAGGATCTGATTTATTTTACAGTGTTTTTCGACAGTAAAAACTTTTGCAACATCTTGAATATGCAGCCTGTCCCCTTTTTTCCGATTAAATCCTATGCCCTTATCCATAAGAATCATTTCATTATTATTCTCATCAATAGCAAGAACGACATTATTATTTATGAGTTTTATTATCGTTAACAAAAGATATACCCTAAGGATAAACTATTATCAGCCCTAACCTATAGAATAGGTAAAATATATCCGTGACCTGATTGTACCTGATCTAGTCAATCCTGGTCATTGACACTTCCGTACACTAATTCATATAGACATTCCCTCTTTCAGGCTAAGGTATAATTTTTATAAAGTCAATGACACAACAACAGGCGCAGTTTACCTAAGGCATTTATGATAAGTATCACATTTTTGCCAAAATTATTCTTAATGACTTGCAAGTATCATCAGGAATAACTAATTTCTAAATATTAATCTAGGCTTGTTACCGACTTAGTTGCGACTGATGTCGGGCAAAACCTAATCTATTATCTACTATGCCCCTATTCCAGGGCTATTAGATGGTGGGTTAGGTTTTTTTTTGACTTAAATTCGGCCTTTCGCTGTTTTCAACTTAATTCAAAGAAGGGGAAGTCTAATGAGGTACGAAAGTCTGGCTGATAAGATAGTCAGCACAATAGGCGGGAAAGAAAACATATCCAGCCTTGTCCATTGTGCCACACGTTTACGATTTAAACTTAAAGATAGGAATTTAGCTAACAGCGAATTACTTAAACAGACAACAGGAATTATCACCGTAGTAGAGAGTGGTGGGCAATATCAGGTGGTTATTGGTAGCCATGTAGGTGATGTCTACGATGATATTAATAATAAATACTTACAGGATAATGTAGAAAAAACCGAGAATAAACAAGGTGTAACCTCAAAACAAGAGATAAAAAAAGAGAATACAAAAGGTGTAAAACGTATTTTTGATGGCGCAATTGATATTATTTCCAGTATTTTTACACCACTATTAGGTGTACTGGTTGCTGCCGGATTAATTAAAGGAATAATCGCTTTATCCAATGTATTTAATTGGATGAGTATAGACAGTGGTACCTATAAAATTTTATTCGCTACCGGCGATGCAATGCTTTATTTCATGCCTATTTTATTAGGGTATACCGCCGGTAAGCGATTCGGTGGAAACCCTTTTATTACTATGGTTATTGGGGCAGTATTAACTTATCCAACCATGACCGAAGCATTTAAACTTTCTCAAACGACGCCAGACATTCACTTAGATTTCCTGGGTATTCCCATCACTTTCATTAATTACAGCTCGACAGTGGTTCCTATTATTTTATCCGCATGGTTTAGCTGCTTTTTGGAGAAGAAGCTCAATAGTTGGTTTCATTCCTCCTTCAAAATATTTATTACGCCTTTCCTGTGCCTGTTGATTACCGTTCCTCTGACTTTTCTGGTCATTGGCCCTGTGGCAACGGAACTCAGTAATGGTCTGGCGGCAGGATATCTCTTTTTCTATCAACTTAACCCGGTCATTTCTGGGATTATAATGGGAGCAATATGGCAAGTTTGTGTCATTTTCGGTCTGCACTGGGGACTCATCCCAATAATAATCAATAATATGATGACACAGGGAAAAGATATGCTCTCCCCACTGCTCCAGCCAGCAATATTTGGTCAGGCAGGTGCAACATTAGGTGTATTTCTACGTACACGCGATAAGAATATGAAAACGTTATCAGGAACTGCATTCATATCAAGTCTCTTTGGCATTACTGAGCCGTCTATTTATGGTGTGACACTACCACTGAAACGTCCATTTATTATCGGTTGTATTGGCGGTGCACTTGGTGGTGCTGTTGTCGGCTTCTATTCTGGGACAGCACATAACTTCGGCGGTATGGGTGTCTTTGCGTTTACCTCATTTATTTCTCCGGCTGGAATAGACAACGCTTTCTGGAGTGTAATTTTAGGTTCACTGGGTTCATTCATGTTCTCCTGTATTGCAACCTATTTATTCGGTGTACCGTCAGAAGCTAAAGCTTCACAAAGCATATCCCGCACAACAAATTAATTTAAACGCTGATAAAACGTGTCGTATTAAGACGATATCTTCCAAGTTTAACGAGTAATAAAAGAGAGGAAAACCATGAAAAAACAATTTCCAGCAGACTTCCTTTGGGGAGGCGCATTAGCTGCAAATCAGGCCGAAGGCGCTTATCAAACAGGTGGAAAAGGGTTATCAACCTCAGATATGCAACCTCACGGCGTTATAGGTCACAGTTTAGAACGCAATTTGGGTGATTTCCATATCAAGGATATTGGTATTGATTTTTACCATCGTTATCCTGACGATATTGCGCTGTTTGCTGAAATGGGATTTAAATGCCTGAGAACCTCTATCGCCTGGACACGGATATTTCCCGAAGGTGATGAAGAAACTCCGAACGAAAATGGTCTGGCTTTTTATGATCGCCTTTTTGACGAAATGAGAAAATATCATATTCAACCATTAATTACGCTGTCTCATTTTGAAATGCCTTATGGTTTAGTAAAAAAATATGGCGGCTGGGGAAATCGTAAAACAATTGAGTTTTTTGACCATTATGCCAGAACGGTCTTTGAACGTTACAAACATAAAGTAAAATACTGGCTGACATTCAATGAAATTAACATGTCTTTATTTTCTTGCTTTACCGGTGCAGGATTACCGGAAAACAGTAAAATTCAGGATATTTATCAGGCACTACACTATCAGCTAGTTGCCAGTGCCAAAGCGGTTAAAGCCTGCCATGAAATCATTCCTGATGCAAAAATCGGTAATATGGTAGCGGCAGCATCTTACTACCCATTAACTTGTCATCCTGATGATGCACTAGAATCATTGAAAAAGAATAGAGAATCGCTGTTCTTTTTTGATGTACAGGCACGTGGGTATTATCCATCCTATATGACACGCCTGTTTAAAGAGCAGAATATTACGCTCGATATAACAGATGAAGATACACAAGCACTAAAAGAAACCGTAGATTTCCTTTCTTTCAGTTACTACATGAGCTGTTGTGCAACAACAGATCCAGAAATTAATAAGACCGCTGGGAATCTGATTAATCCGGTGAAAAACCCTTATTTGTCCAGCTCAGAATGGGGATGGCAAATAGATCCTAAGGGCATTCGTTATCTGCTCAATATGCTATATGACCGTTATCAGAAGCCACTGTTTATTGTAGAAAACGGTTTGGGCGCCAGAGATGTTATTCAAAACGATGGCACTATTATTGATGATTATCGTATTCAATATCTCAACGATCATTTATTCCAGGTACGGGAAGCCATTGAAGATGGTGTTCAGTTATTAGGATATACCTCATGGGGGCCAATAGATTTGGTCAGCGCCTCTACCGCAGAAATGTCAAAACGATACGGGTTTATTTATGTCGATCGTGATGATCAGGGCAATGGCACACTGGAACGGCGGCGTAAGAAAAGTTTTAGCTGGTATAAAGATGTTATAAGCAGTCACGGAAATATTCTTAAAGCCCCGGAGGTAAAAAATGAAAATAGCCAATAAATTTCTTTTATTAACGCTGTCGCTTATTCTGCTTCATAGCAATACAGTTGCAGCGACAAAAAGTGACTGTAGTGCATATGATGCCCTTTTACCAAGAGGTCCGGAAACACCTTCGGTTTCATCCGCTTGCGATACCGTATTTCCTGAATGGGGCGGTCTCAGAAAAGAGATGGCAGATCATGGTTTTTATGCAAATATCCAAATGTTAACAAATCTAACCTATGATGTTTCAAGAAACTGGAAAAATACCTCTAATCCTAACTATGTAGGCCAACGCTTAACCACCGGTAATATGTTTATTACAGAACTGACCTATGATTTATCGCGGGTTGGTTTCACTGATAAGGCACAATTACGTGTAGGTCTAAACTATGCCTACAATAACTTTAAAAATAATGGTCAAGATGGGCATCCTTTTATTTCCGCTTTTTCTATTAACCAACCTTTATTTAATGATCGGGTGATATTGAATTACGGCTACACAACACTGCTCTCTCATTTCTATGGATTGTTTTTCGGTAGCAGTACAGCGTCATCTGCCCTGGGGCCAACCAGTGTGATGTTGTCCCAGGCCGGTCTGCCCAGTACAAAACCGAGTCCATCGATAGATATTCGGTTTTTATCGGAAAATAAACGTTGGTATGACCATATTGGCGTTGCCAGAAGTCAAAGCTCGGAAGGTTTAAGAGCGGACTCAAAATACAATACTTATGGTCTGCGCTGGAAACTTCCCAGTGCGGGTACGTTAGTCATCAATGAATTAGGTTATCGTGTTAATGCCAATGAAACGGAAAACATGATCTGGATTCGAGGCGGCTCGGTGTTTAATAAAACACCTTATTTTAACTATAACAACTCAGAATATGAAGATCATACCTACTCTCATTATATCGCGGTTACCCGCCAGATAACCAAACCGGATGCGTCCATGCCTTTCCGCGGCTGGTATATTGATGGTAAAGCCAACTATGCACCAAAGGATCGTAACCTGTTTAATACCGATGTTTCGTTATCGTTGTTCAGCATTGGTCCATTCGATTCACGTCCGACCGATATGCTTACTTTTGGTTTGTCATATAATAAGTTTAGTGATGACGCAAAAGATTACTTCGCCCGTAACGGTCAATCTGCTGAAAGTTATAGTGCAACTGCTTCCGCGTCATATTCGTATCGTGTTTACAACGGGATCTATTGGACCAACAGCTTATCCTATACTCATCACCCCTCAGTAACACCAAAAGAGGACGATGCTTATAATTTACTCACACAAATTACCTTTAGTTTATAATTTTCAGCCAAAACAAAAAGTCCTCGCGTGAAAACGAGGACTTTATCAATAATCTGAGCTGTGTTTATAAACACAGCGCTATTATGAAGATATGCACGGCTATTTGGTCAAATCATCAAAAAATTTCTTTACGCCATCAAAGAAACTTTTAGAACGTGGGCTGTTGGTTTCGCCACCAGTACCACCTAAAGATTCTCCCAATTCACGCAGTAATTCTTTCTGTCTTTCGTTCAATTTAACCGGAGTTTCTACTACCACCCGGCACAGTAAATCACCCTGAACGCCGCCACGGACAGATTTAACACCTTTACCTTTCATGCGGAACATCTTACCTGTCTGGGTTTCAGCAGGTATTTTCAGTTTCACACGGCCATCAAGGGTTGGGACTTCGATTTCCCCACCCAGTGCCGCCATGGCAAAGTTAACTGGCACTTCACAATAGAGATTATTTTCTTCACGCTCGAAAATATGGTGCTTTTTCACCTGTACCTGAACATACAAATCACCTGCCGGTGCGCCCTTACCACCCGCTTCACCCTCACCACTCAGGCGAATGCGATCACCGGTGTCTACACCAGCCGGGATCTTAACAGACAGTGTTTTATATTTTTCGACACGACCATGACCATGACACTTGTTACAAGAATCTTTAATGATCTGACCACGACCATGACAATGTGGGCAAGGTTGCTGAACGGTGAAGAAACCCTGACGCATATGAACCTGACCAGAACCCTGACAGGTTGAACAGGTGACAGGGCTGGTACCGGCTTTAGCACCACTGCCATGACAGGCATCACAGGTTTCCAATGTCGGGATACGGATCTCTTTGGTCACACCACGAACCGCTTCTTCCAGTGTCAGTTCCATGCTGTAACGCAAATCAGCACCGCGGCTTGGACGCTGCTGCTGACGACGACCACCACCGAAGATATCACCGAAAACGTCACCAAAGATATCACTGAAATCAGCACCGCCGCCACCGCCGCCCATGCCACCTTGCTCAAAAGCAGCATGACCATATTGGTCATAAGCAGCCCGTTTCTGATCGTCAGTCAGAATTTCATAGGCTTCTTTAACTTCTTTGAATTTGCCTTCCGCATCTTTATCGCCCTGATTACGATCAGGATGATATTTCATTGCCAGCCGTTTATAGGCTTTTTTAATCTCTTTTTCGTCGGCTGTTTTGGAGACCCCCAAAACTTCGTAACAATCTCTTTTTGCCATCTCTTATTTTACCCTTAACATGCGCGCACGGGCGCAGAGTTCCCTCAACGCCCGTGCCGGTTAATCAGCAACAGTTGTTATCCACTGTCACTGCGCCCGCTAAGGGCAATCATTTTTTGTCTTTAACTTCTTCGAATTCAGCGTCTACAACGTTGTCATCTTTTTTCGCGCTGTCACCCGCGTCTGCTGCACCAGCCTGAGCCTGCTGCTGAGCAATTTCCAATAGTTTAGCGGAAGCCTGAACCAGAGCCTGAATTTTCGCTTCGATATCCGCTTTATCTTCGCCTTTAGCGGCAGTTTCCAATGCAGTTACCGCGCTTTCAATAGCTGTTTTATCTTCTGCTGGCAGTTTGTCACCCGCTTCTTCTACTTGTTTACGAGTACCGTGAACAAGTTGATCTGCCTGGTTACGCGTCTGTACCAACTCTTCAAACTTACGATCAGATTCAGCGTTAGCTTCTGCATCACGAACCATCTGTTGGATCTCTTCCTCATTCAGACCAGAAGAAGCCTTAATGGTGATCTGCTGTTCGCGGCCACTGTTTTTATCTTTAGCAGATACGTGCAGAATGCCGTCGGCATCAATGTCAAAAGTGACTTCGATCTGAGGCATACCACGAGGTGCCGGCTGAATACCATCCAGATTGAACTGACCCAGAGATTTGTTATCGCCGGAACGTTTACGCTCACCCTGCAATACATGGATAGTTACCGCAGATTGGTTATCTTCTGCCGTAGAGAACACCTGGCTGTGTTTAGTTGGGATAGTGGTGTTTTTCGTAATGAGGGAAGTCATCACGCCGCCCATCGTTTCGATACCCAGAGACAGAGGCGTTACGTCCAGAAGCAATACGTCTTTCACATCACCAGCCAGAACACCGCCCTGTACCGCAGCACCCATCGCTACCGCTTCGTCAGGGTTCACGTCTTTACGTGGTTCTTTACCGAAGAAGTCAGCAACCACTTTCTGCACCATTGGCATACGGGTCTGACCGCCCACCAGAATCACATCTTGCACATCAGAAACTGACAGTCCAGCATCTTGCAATGCAACCCGTACCGGCTCCATACAACGTTTAACCAGGTCTTCTACTAGTGATTCCAATTTCGCACGGGTCACTTTGATGTTCATGTGCTTAGGACCCGCTGCATCCGCAGTGATGTACGGCAGGTTAACATCGGTCTGCTGTGCAGAAGAAAGCTCAATTTTTGCTTTTTCCGCCGCTTCTTTCAGACGTTGCATTGCCAGTGGATCATTACGCAAATCAATGCCCTGATCTTTCTTAAATTCGTCAACCAGATAGTTGATCATACGGCTGTCGAAATCTTCACCACCCAAGTGAGTATCACCGTTGGTTGCAAGAACTTCATAGGTTTTTTCGCCGTCAACTTCATCAATTTCGATAATAGAGATATCGAAAGTACCGCCACCCAGGTCATAAACCGCGATAGTACGGTTACCCACTTCTCTGTCCAGGCCGTAAGCCAGTGCAGCTGCGGTTGGTTCGTTGATAATACGTTTTACTTCCAGACCTGCGATACGACCTGCGTCTTTTGTTGCCTGACGCTGAGCATCGTTGAAATAGGCAGGTACAGTGATAACTGCTTCAGTTACCGGCTCACCCAAGTAGTCTTCAGCTGTTTTCTTCATTTTCTTCAGAACTTCAGCAGAAACCTGAGGAGGAGCCATTTTCTGGTCTTTCACTTCCAGCCATGCGTCACCGTTATCTGCCGCAATGATTTTGTATGGCATGATAGCTACGTCACGTTGTGCTTCTTCGTCCTGGAAACGACGACCAATCAGACGCTTAATAGCAAACAGCGTATTTTGCGGGTTAGTAACAGCCTGACGTTTAGCCGGTTGACCAACCAGAGTTTCACCATCCTGGGTATATGCAATAATGGAAGGAGTTGTACGATCACCTTCGCTGTTTTCCAGTACACGAGCTGTCGTGCCATCCATAATAGCTACACAAGAGTTGGTAGTTCCCAAGTCGATACCAATAATTTTACCCATCTAAACGCCTCCACAAGAAATTCGTAATCAGTCAAGTTGCTAATCAATATGAGGATGGTTATCTGCTTTTCAACGGCACCTATTTTTATTGCCTCTATGCGATTCCTCACCTTTGCTTATATACATCAGCTGTATAGAACAGCGATTAGCAACTGCGGTTGATTATAAGATGGGGCCGTTAAAACCATCATCAAGGGGGGCGTGAAAAAAAAACCTTTTTATTATTTCACAGGTCATTGTTTCCTTGCTGACAGATCATTATGATTCGCCACCTTTGCTATTTATTACTTTTACGATTTTCTTTCAGAGGACTTATGAGCACTAATCAGTTGGCAAATCCCGGCCCTTTAGGTTTGATGGGTTTCGGCATGACAACCATTCTGCTTAATCTGCACAACGCAGGTTTCTTTCCACTGGCATCAGTTGTCCTGAGCATGGGCATTTTTTATGGCGGTCTGGCCCAAATACTGGCGGGACTTTTTGAATATAAGAAAGGCAATACTTTTGCCGCAACGGCTTTCACCTCTTATGGGCTGTTTTGGCTCAGTCTAGTCGGGTTACTGTTTCTGCCGAAAATGGGACTGGCAGAAGCCACCAGCAGTCAGTATTTGGCGGTATATCTTGGTTTGTGGGGTATTTTTACTCTGTTTATGTTCTTTGGCACCTTCAAGACTAACCGCATACTCCAGTTTATCTTTGGTGGCCTGACACTGTTATTCGCTTTGTTAGCCATTGGCAACTTTACTGGAAATACCGCGCTTCTGACGATTGCCGGTTATGAAGGGATCATTTGTGGCGTCAGTGCGTTTTATCTGGCCATGGCGGAAGTACTGAATGAACAGTATGGCCGCACTATCCTGCCTATTGGCGAGATAAAATAGTCATAAACCGCGGGTTGGAAGAGGGAAAGTTTTCTCACTCCCTCTTTCAACTAAGCTTGCACCATCCATAGCCCGACACACATAAAGGGTTTCTTTCAGACCTGTCGATGCAAAATAGTGTTGTTCTAC
This sequence comes from Photorhabdus sp. RM322S, assembly GCF_042879395.1. Taxonomy (NCBI): domain Bacteria; kingdom Pseudomonadati; phylum Pseudomonadota; class Gammaproteobacteria; order Enterobacterales; family Morganellaceae; genus Photorhabdus; species Photorhabdus sp. RM322S. Next base: position 44,763 of record NZ_JBHFKW010000008.1, on the reverse strand, counting down.
CGCGGCCTTAACAGCATCAACCTGTACTTGTGGCACTAACGCAACCACACAACCGCCAAATCCCCCTCCAGTCATTCTTACCCCACCCTGTTTACCGATAACTTGCTTCACAATATCAACCAAGATATCAATTTCAGGTACGGTAATTTCAAAGTCATCACGCATTGACTGATGTGATTGTGCCATGAGTTCCGCGATTAACGATATATCACCACCGGCCATCAATGCTTTTGCTGCCAAAAGCGTACGCTCATTTTCTGTGATCACATGGCGTGCACGTTTAGCGACTACCCCATCAAGCTCAAAGATACGCTTTTCAAACTCATCTATTGTCACATCCCGTAAAGCTTTAACACCAAATAATGCCGCCGCTTGCTCACATTGAGTCCGGCGAATATTATATTCACTGCCAACCAATTCTCGTTTCTTATTTGAATTAATAATAATAACCGCTATATCTTTAGGCATAGACACAGCCTGAATGGTTAAATTCCGACAATCAATTAATAACGCATAATTATTTTTCCCTTCTGCTGAAATTAATTGATCCATAATGCCGCAATGACATCCCACAAATTCATTTTCCGCCTGCTGTCCATTTAGCGCAATTTCTGTTTGACTAATCGTTAAGTGGTAAAGGGTTTTAAATGTTTGACCAATAGCCGTTTCCAATGCAGCCGATGAGCTTAATCCAGCGCCCTGCGGCACATTACCCGTCACGACAATATCTGCCCCTTTAAATACATATCCACGATGGAGCAAATACTTCACAACCCCTCGAATATAATTAGCCCACATTTTACTTTCGTGAAATATAATAGGCTGACTGATATCAAACTCATCTAATTGATTACCATAATCAACTGAAACAACACGAATAATATTGTCCTGTCGCTTCGCCGCAGCAACCACAACTTGGTAATTAATGGCACATGGCAATACAAAGCCGTCATTATAATCAGTATGCTCTCCAATCAAATTAACCCGACCTGGCGCTTGAATAATATGTGTCGGTGTATAATGGAATACTGAATTAAAAATATCTTTAGCACAATTAATTAAAGTTTTCATCACTTTATTCTCAAATATAGCGTTAACCGCACGATACTTTCAATGAAATATCGCCACCGGGCATAATCACTTTTGCTCTTTATAATGTACATCACTCAAAGCACGCAAAATTTGAGCTGCTTGCTCTGCCGTTAAATCACGTTGCGTTTCAGCAAACATTTCATAGCCCACCATGAATTTTCGCACGGTAGCAGACCGCAATAACGGCGGATAGAAAAGTGCGTGTAATTGCCAATGCTCAATATCTGTATCTTGTTCAAAAAACGGGGCAAAATGCCAGCCCATCGAATAAGGAAAAGAACTTTGAAATAGATTATCATAACGGCTAGTGAGTTTTTTAAGTGCAACCGCTAAATCATCACGTTGTTCATCTGTTAATTCACTCATACGACGAACATGAACTTTAGGTAACAACATTGTTTCATAGGGCCATGCTGCCCAATAAGGCACAACCGCCAGCCAATGCAGGGTATTAACCACGACTCGCTCACCATCAGCTAATTCAGCCTGAACATAATCCACCAGTAAGTTAGAATTATGTTCCTGGTAATAGGCTCGCAACTGTTTATCTTTACGCTCAATTTCATTTGGCAAAAAACTATTTGCCCAGATTTGCCCATGCGGGTGAGGCTGAGAACACCCCATTGTTTCTCCTTTATTCTCAAATAATTGCACCCAGAGATACTCTTTACCCAGCATTTCAATTTGTTCATGCCAGGTATCAATTAATTGACGAATTTGTTCAACAGACAATTCAGGCAAGGTTTTACTGTGATCAGGAGAAAAACAGATCACGCGGCTTAATCCCCGTACCCCTTGTGTTTTAAATAACAGGTGATGCGATTGTGGAATATCAGGCGAATCTGGCATTAAAGCCGAAAAATCATTATTGAAAACAAATGTTGCTTGATAAGCAGGATTTTGCTCACCAGAAATACGCACGTTTGATGGACAAAGGAAACATTGCTCATCATAGTTTGGGATATCGTCTATTAATGACTGCTCATCTTGCCCACTCCACGGCCGCTTCACCCGATGGGGAGAAACCAAAACCCATTGCCCGGTTAGAGGATTATAACGACGATGGGGATGTTCAATAGGGTTAAATTCAATCTTAGACATAACAGTCTCTACTTTTTTATATTTTTCAACATCATTTGTGAAAATATTTGTTAATACTTGGACTGACCGCAGTGTAACAATGGGCCTCAACACCAATCTGAGATATCAATCACGCAAATGTAAACGATTTCACCCAAAATACGAAAATGAATCAAATAGATCCCAAAGGAATTATATTAGTTTCATCCATGCTCGTTACTGACCGCAGTTTTAACATAGCGGCTTATGCCATCATGATTATTCTCGCTGTGTTGTATGTTGCTTTCTGGTAATGAAATTGTCTCATGCAGAGTTGAGGTGATTTAACTGTATATCCTTAAGTTGGAATCGCCTCATCATCTTGGCTGATGTTGAATTTGTTAATTTTTTCGTTTAAATATCGATTAATTAATGCATTGAAATCCACTCAAATATTAAAATACTTTCCTACTGAAAATATTATCTAAGATTAAATACCCCTTTACATAGTTGATTAAATAGTTTAATTAATATAATGCTTTGACAAAGAGGGTTGTCCTTAGGTAAGGCAACCAATAATACAAGGAAGCAAAACATTTCACATTAAATGCTGTACTCTGGCATAAATATGATTTGTCATGAAATCGGTCACAAGCAATGACATAAACAGAAATCTTTAAATAACATATAATTGAGATTTAGATGGAATTGCATAATAAAGATAATACGATCTCGTCCGAGATAATAATCGCACAGAAGCTATTGAAAAATAGTAATGATTTATTTCCATTGACAAGTTTGCTTCTCCACACTATTGATATCCATTACATAATAATTACTGCCCGTTATTTACCTTGCAGAGAAGATGATATCAATGATGGCAACCTACAATACCTACTGAGCCCAATCTGTATCTTACAGACCAAATCATATCAAAACTTCATATGTTGGACTCATGGTTATGGATAGCTCAATTTCCTAAAGTCATTAACCAATAAGAGTAGAACAACTATAGACTTAGAGAAGTTTTATCTAATTATGAAATGGTTTTTAAAAGAAGCGCTTTATATTCACAATACTAAAGCAAATGACGAAGTCATAAATATAGGTGCAGGATTTGGTCCCACAGGCCTTCCTCATATAGGAACCCTATGTGAAATTATTCGGATCAATTTCGTTAAAACGGAATTAGAAAAACTTGGCCGCAAAGTCAATTTTTTCCTGGTATCAGACGATCTCGATCCTTTCAGGAAAGTACCAGCAAACGTTCCGTTACAAGAAGAATTAAAACTCTATCTTGGTAAACCTATTAACCAAGTACCTGATCCTTATGGTGAGTTCAATTCTTTTTCTGCGATGGCTGAAAATAAATTGATACAACTGGCTGAAAGATACAATATTAATTGTACTTTGATCCGCAATTCATTAGCTTATTCCAAAGGAGACTATAATAAACAACTTACTGAATTAATTAAAAACTACGATAAAATCAACACTATTTGTATGAATTCAACTGGGCCTTTAAGACAAAGGACATATAGCATTGTTATGCCTATATCTCCCATCACTGGAAATGTTATTGAACATATAAAGGTGACAAACGTTGATTGGAATAAGGGAGAAATGACTTATTTCATTCCTAGCAGCGAAGTGATAAATAAGCCTGGTTATGAATATGCCGTTGAGCTAAGTGAATTATACAAGTCTGAAGTTTTGGATGAAGAGCAAACAATTTCTGTCCTCAATGGTAACTGTAAACTCCAATGGAAAGCTGACTGGGCAATGCGATTGCTTTCCAGATCGATTGATTTTGAAATGCATGGTGAAGATCTAAGTGATTCAGCCAAAGTGGCCAAAGAAATCGCAGAGGCATTAAACGCCCCTATACCCAGATTATATAGATACGGGCTTTTTCTGGATGCAAATGGTAAAAAAATTTCTAAATCTAAAGGCAACGGATTTTCCTTATCTGATGCCAAGAATTTATTAAAAAAAAGAGCGATAGAGTGGTATCTGTCTAAAAAACCTCAACGGACATTAAAATTTCATATCGCACTTGCACCAAAACTCAATGACAGCACAGATGAGAAACAATCTGCATGCAATATAGGTTTCGCAAAGGCTGTTCGCATGTTATTTGCCTCTAAGCCTATTGATAAACTTTCAGCCAGAAAATTCTTACTTCTATATGCGAGAAAATCTCAATCTGAAATCACTGATGACGTTATTAATTACAGTTACAATTATCATAAAAAGACATTTAACTACGGATCTAATGGACTAAGTACCGAACATGAAAAACAATATATCTCAACGATAGCGGATAATTTGACGACTGGCTTTGCATGCAATGCCAGTGAACTACATAAATTTGCCATCGATATATTCATCAAATTATTCCCAGAAAGACAACCAAGTGAAGCATGGAATCTACTTAATCGAGCTTTGTTTGGAACTATTCACGGACCCAAACTTAAAACCTGGTTTGATATTGTCGGGATCGAAGTTGCAACAAAACGTTTGCAAAATCCAATCCTTTCAATGGACACCCTACTTTCCGCAAAAAACCCGGCTATTGAACAACAAGAATTATTAACAAGAAATAATAAAGAGGATGATCAAATGGGCTCTTCTCTACTCTATGAAGATATCGATTTCGAAAGTGTGAAAAAAACCTGCCAATTATTCGCATATGCTTTAGTCGAAAAGAAAGATCATATTATTGAGGCATTATCTTCCTATCAATGTAAAAATGTTACAGAAGATGAAATTAAAAGATCGACAGATTTGCTTTTGAATATTGAGATGAACCAAAACTATTTTAAAAAGAAAATTTACGGAGTGACCTCATTTCTTCCGTTAAATCAGCCTATTTATGCATCTGTATGTTTTGGATTTATTCCCTCTATCATGTCAAAAGATGTTTGTATTCGACCACCGACAACCATGACCCCACATTACAAACGTTTCCTTAATGCAATAGATATCACACAATACTCACCTTCTTTATCGGTATCCTTTGCCGAGAAAGAAAATTTTCTTAGTGACCGGGTAAAAATTACAGATGCAGTGATTTTTACAGGAACACCCGAAAATGCACTAAAAGTTAGAAAACATTTTAAGAAAAAAACACTATTTATCCTCAATGGTGCTGGTCACAATCCTTTAATTGTTTCAGATGATGCAAATATAGAGAAGGCTGTCGAAAGTGCTAAAAGTATCGTTCTTTACAATCAAGGCCAGGATTGCGCTGGCCCTAACACCATATTAGTACATAGTAAAATATATAAGAATTTCAAAGAGCGGCTGTTGTCAGACCTGATCTTGCTTGAAAATAAAGTTGGCCCCTATAGTGTGAGAGAAAATATTGTCGGTCCCAACAGTGATATTGATCACACTATAAAAATTGCCAGTGTATTCAAGCAATATCGTCAGTTCTGTACATATGGCGGTGAAGTCAACCCCATTAACGGTATGATTAAACCTACAGTATTTGAGAAGCCTATTTATCTTGGGGGGAATTATAAGGAATTTTTCGCGCCTGTATTTTTTCTTCAAGAATATAATACTGACTCCGACCTTCATCTTTACTTCTCAGACCCACAATACCCGAACAACGCTATGTACATCTCCTTATTTGGAACCAGTGATTATATTTCTCATCAACTGGATGAGAAATTACACCACAAAGAAAGCATCCTCCATAATACGGATCTCCATAAAGAAGAACGTGGGTTTCTTCCCTATGGTGGACAAGGCCCTGCGGCTTCATGTATTTTTTATGACGGTGAACGTTTTAATGGAAGCACTCTGCCACAAAGAGATATATACACTTACCTGGTAAACTCCATTTAAGGAAAATATATAATGCATGTTAGATTCAGTGCGCAAATTCTGGCTATCCACTCAGTTATCGCCAGTATCACTAGACTAATCGGTCTGGCGTTCGGGTATTCCATCCTTGTTGTGGCACTGAAACTAACTGACTTTGAAGAGTAAAACGCAACTATTATTTCAATTTCACTTTTTCAAGCGCAGCAAAAATTTGCTGTTTATCCGAATCCTTTAAGTTATGTTGTTGAATATTTGCCATAAACATTTCCTTGTCAGAAACGTTTATCTTTTCTCCGTCTTTTAGCAGAACCGCAATTTGTTGGAGAATTTCAGTACTTAACCCACTAATTTTAATACGAACATCATCCAGCGGTTTTGGTTGCCAGCCATTTTCAGGAACTGACAACCAATCGGCCCGATAACGATATTGAATCGCCTTCGCAGCATCCATCTGGATTACAATAAATGGCCTGACTGACTCCCCGCTTAATCCAAAAGACTCGGCTTCACTTATTGATTTGGCAAGCACCTTATCTTCCTGAGCCATAACCTCAACAGGTAAATGGTTTTCAGCCTTATATCCTGCCACATCTTTCATGTAAGAAAGACGCTGATTAATTAACTGGGCTATCGTTGTCTTTGTTTCCATTGCCTGCACCGACATTGAGGCCATTATGCTCACAACCAATGCAAAACCAGAAATAAAACCAATTATCTTTGCTTTTTTTGACCGTTTCATCTTTTCACCTCGGAATTTATTCCAAACAACTAATCAACATGCTAAATGAATTATAGACTTATAATGTTGAAGTTGCCTTTCGATAAGTGTCAGATAAAAGCTCGATTTTTTTGATTCCTTCCACAGTGAGTTCATTGTTCAGCGACGAGCACTTTTCGGTCTAAAAGCAGCAACTACCTTATCATCGGTTTCGATATATGGGCCATCCAGCAATTGGATACAATACGGCACGCTGGCAAAAATGCCGGATACCAGAACATTGCCATTTTCGTCTTTCAAACCTTCCAACGTTTCTGCTATTGCTTTTGGTTGTCCTGGTAAGTTCAAAATAAGCGCCTGTTTGCGAATAACGCCAACTTGGCGGGATAGGATTGCGGTTGGAACAAATTTCAGGCTGATCTGGCGCATCTGTTCGCCATAGCCTGGCATTTCACGATCTGCAACCGCTAATGTTGCATCAGGAGTCACATCACGGCGTGCAGGGCCAGTTCCACCGGTAGTCAAAACCAGATGACAGCCGATTTCATCCACCAGCTCGCACAGGGTTTGTTCAATGATAATCTGCTCATCAGGGATCAGACGCGTTTCTATATTGAAAGGTGTTGTAATAGCACTTTTCAACCACTTTTCCAGTGCCGGAATCCCTTTGTCCTGATAAACACCGCTTGATGCACGATCAGAGACGGATACCAGGCCAATGCGCAATTCATTCATACAAACCTCAATAATACATAATTAACTAACAGCAAAAAGGCGGCTAATTATGCCGCCTTTAAAGCAAAAAGAATAGTTTATAACCTGTAATTACAGCAGCTCAGCGATCATCTTCTCAAGTTTTCCCTGATCTACAGCAAATTTACGGATGCCATCCGCCAGTTTTTCTGTAGCCATTGCATCCTGATGATGTTCCCAATAGAACTGAGCTTCATTCAGTGGCGCCGGGCGCGCTTTAATTTCACCGCTATAACCCAGCTTATATTCAACCTCACCCTGAGTTTCAGACAGCTCTTTCAGCAGCGCAGGCGCAATAGTTAAACGGTCACAACCCGCCAATTCCAAGATCTCACCGGAGTTACGGAAACTTGCGCCCATCACAACAGTGTCATAGCCATGTTCTTTATAATATTGATAGATTTCCGTCACAGAAACTACGCCCGGATCTTCGTGTGGAGCGTACTCTTTCTGATCACTGTTCGCTTTATACCAATCGAGGATACGACCAACGAATGGAGAAATCAGGTAAACACCCGCTTCTGCGCAAGCCCGGGCCTGAGCGAAAGAGAACAGCAGAGTCAGGTTACAGTTAATACCTTGTTTTTCTAACTGTTCAGCCGCACGGATACCTTGCCAGGTTGAAGCGAGTTTGATCAGAATACGATCATTGCTGATACCCGCCTCGTTATACAGCTTAATCAGGCGTTTAGCTTTAGCTACGCTACCTTCGGTGTCATAAGACAGACGGGCATCAACTTCTGTAGAGATACGGCCAGGGATCAGTTTCAGAATTTCCAGACCAATATTCACAGCCAGTTTATCGCTGGCATCCACAATCTGCTGCTCACGGGAATCACTTTGTTCACGCGCCCACGCAATGGCTTCATCAATGAGTTTGCGGTATTCAGGGATCTGTGCAGCGTTAAGGATCAGAGATGGGTTAGTTGTAGCATCTTGTGGCTGATAAAGTTTCATCGCCGCAATATCCCCAGTATCTGCTACTACTGTTGTCAGTTTACGCAGGGAAGTTAGTTTATCGGTCATTTTGTCATATCTCATCGTTATGCGTGAAATTAAGGCATTGTTACTGAGCCATCCATTGATGATAACACGGCAAGGCCTTGCTGCAAGGCGGTAAAAACGATCACTGACAGTTAGTTGGTTCGCAAATGTTTTCAAACAGTGTAAATAAAATGCCTCACAGTTTCCGTTATCGTTGTTATTATTCTTTTCACCTGAGTTTTTATTAAAGTAGCTCAATCTGAACAACCGGGACGATATTATGCTTATTACTATTTCACCAGCAAAAACCCTTGATTATGAAAGTCCGCTTGCCACGGAAAAATACAGTCAGCCAGAATTACTCGACCAATCAAAGCAGTTAATCAGTATCTGTCGAGAACTGACGCCTGCTCAAATTGCCAGCCTGATGGGTATCAGCGATAAACTTGCTGGTCTGAATGCAGCCCGTTTTGGTGAATGGCATGCTGATTTCACACCAGAAAATGCACGTCAGGCTATTCTGGCATTTAAAGGTGATGTTTATACCGGTATGCAAGCTGAAGTTTTTTCCGATAGGGATTTTGATTTTGCTCAGGATCATCTGCGGATCTTGTCCGGCCTTTACGGCGTGCTTCGTCCTTTGGATCTGATGCAACCTTACCGACTGGAAATGGGGATCAAACTGGCAAATAAACGCGGTAGAGATCTCTACTCTTTCTGGGGAGATCTGATCACGGAAAAGCTTAATGAAGCCCTGGAGCAGCAAGGCGATAATATATTGGTTAATCTGGCTTCCGATGAATACTTCAAATCCGTTAATACGAAAAAGTTAGCCGGTAAAATTATCAAACCCGTATTCCTTGATGAGAAAAACGGTAAATATAAAATCATCAGTTTTTATGCGAAAAAAGCCCGTGGACTGATGAGCCGGTTTATTATTCAAAATCAGCTAACCCAATCTGACCATCTGGTGGAGTTTAATCTGGATGGCTATACCTTTGATGAGTCGTTATCCAAAGGGAACGAGCTGGTATTCAAACGCCCGGAACAACACTAAAACTTTTATCATTGATAAGAAAATAAACGCCGCATGATCTGTGCGGCGTTTATTTTCTTAATTACTCAGGTGCTCTTTCCAGCAGGAAAGCCCGCAATTCAGCAAAATTTGCGGGTAAGCAATGGGACAATAACGCTAAATCAGCCCGTTCTGCCAAAGCTTCAGGCAAGGGTAATTCCTCTCCCAAAATTTGCTCCACACTCTCTTTAAATTTCGCCGGATGAGCCGTACCGAGAAACAGCCCATACTCACCTTCCTGTAACTGATCACGCAGAACACGGTAAGCAATAGCAGCATGAGGCTCAGAGATATAACCCAGTTTAGCCAGCGCCTTAATCGTCTCTTTAGTCACTTCATCACTGACTACACCATGGCTCAATTCACTTAGCGGCCAGGATTTACGATAAAACAATTCTTCAATACGCGGCCAGTTGTTTGGCTGACTAACATCCATTGCATTGGAAAGCGTGGCAACTGTCTGATGAGGCACCCATTTTCCATCGGTCAGGTAACGTGGAACGGTATCGTTAACATTAGTCGCCGCAATAAAGCGTTTTACCGGCAACCCCATTGATTTCGCCAATAAACCCGCGGTCAAATCACCAAAATTCCCACTGGGTACAGAGATAACCAGTTGTTCACGTTTATTTTCTGGTAATTGAGCAACCGCCTCAAAGTAATAGCAAATTTGCGCCAACAAGCGGCTGATGTTAATTGAGTTAGCTGAATTGAGATACAGAGCCTGTTTTAACTCATTATCATCAAACGCCTGCTTAACCAATGCCTGGCAATCATCGAAATCACCATCAATCGCTACCGTATGAATATTACCGCCCAATGTACAGAACAGTTTTTCTTGTAACGGGCTGATTTTTCCCTGCGGATAAAGGATAACCACCTGTACATTGTCCAACCCATAAAAAGCGTGTGCTACCGCTGCACCGGTATCGCCGGAAGTCGCGGTCAGGATAGTCACAGGCTGCTCACCAGCAACCTGTGCCAGCATTTGCGCCATAAAACGACCACCAAAATCTTTAAATGCCAGAGTCGGGCCGTGGAACAATTCCAGTGTTGCAACATCATTTTCCACTTTTGCTACAGGCGCCGGGAAAGTAAAAGCGCTCTTAACCCGTGCCGCCAGTTGTTCTGGCGGAATCTCATCACCAATAAACGCCGAAAGAATATGGCCACTGCGGGTGACAAAATCCAATTTCAGTAGCTGATCAATTTCTTCACGGTTAAATTCTGGCAAATCTTGCGGGAAAAAAAGCCCTTGCTGTTTGCCTAATCCCTGCTTTACCGCCTGCGCAAAACTCACCTGCTCGCGATTGTCTTTTAAGTTATACAGTTTCATCCGTTCCGTTACCCTATCTGTCGTGCGCCTGCAAGATCCAGACGGCAAATGTGTACAAAACCTTCATCATTCTGAACATAATGCTGTTGCAGCCACTGCGCCATTTTCTCTGCGGTAGTCATATCATTACAAATGGAAAACAACGTCGGGCCGGAACCAGAAATACCACAGGTCAACGCACCTATCGCTTTTGCTGCCTCACGGGCCTCGGTAAAACCCGGGAGCAGTTGCGTCCGATACGGTTCAGCAACCACATCTTTCATCAATCTGGCTGCCAATTCTGGCTGCCGTGTATGGCAAGCATGAATAAAACCAGCCAGAAAACGTCCGTGGTCGATAACATCCTGTTTCGAATATTTTGCCGGTAAAATGGCTCTGGCTTCCGCAGTGGAAACGTTGATTCCCGGATAGACCATCACCCATAGCCACTCATCAAATGACGGTACCGGCTGACAGATAATGTCCTCCTGTTCCATAATCAATTGCAAACCACCAAGGTAGCATGGAGCGACATTATCATAGTGAATGCTGCCGGAAATACGCCCTTCCAGTTGCCCCATCATTTCCAGTAATTGGTGTTCACTGAATGGGTGCCCCGTAAATTCGTTCAGCGCCATCAAGCCCGCCACAACCGAACACGCGCTGGAGCCAAGACCAGAACCAATTGGCATATTCTTTTCCAGCGTCATTTCCACGGGTAATTGTTTACCTAAATGCTGGCAAAACAGCTGCCAGCACTGATACACGATATTGTACTCCGGCTCCGCAGGTAACTTTCCGACAAACCGTCCTTCATTACGCAAGCTAAAACTCTCCGCAGCCCGGACAGTAACACAGTCACCTAATAAAGTACCATCAACAGGAGAGACCGCAGCTCCCAGCACATCAAACCCAACACTGACATTCCCGATAGATGCGGGCGCATAGACTTTAACCACAATTAAACTCCCTGTTTCCAGGATAAAGTACGCAGTATATCTGCGAAAACACCTGCGGCAGTAACATCATTACCTGCCCCGTAACCCCGCAGCACCAACGGTATTGGTTGGTAGTAACGTGTGGAGAAGGCCAACGCATTTTCGCCATTTTTAACTTTATAAAGCGGATCATTACCATCCACCGCGGAGATTTTCACTCTGCACCGGCCATTTTCAATCATACCAACATAGCGCAACACTTTTCCTTGTTCCTTTGCTTCTGCCACACGCTGGCTGAAAACTTGATCAAGCAAGGGCAAATGTTCAAGGAAAGTATCCACACTACCGCTACTATCAAAAGAGGCTGGCAGCACAGGCTCCACATCAATATCCCCCAGTTCAAGTTCATAACCTGATTCACGAGCAAGGATCAATAGCTTACGGGCAACATCCATACCGGAGAGATCATCACGAGGATCCGGTTCGGTATAGCCTTTCTCTTTCGCCAGTAAAGTCGCCTGAGATAATGACATCCCTTCATCCAACATACCAAAAATGAAAGAGAGAGAACCGGAAAGAATACCATTGAACTGCACCAGTTCATCGCCCGCGTTAAGCAGGTTTTGTAAGTTCTCAATAACCGGCAAACCCGCACCCACATTGGTGTCATACAGAAATTTACGTTTAGATTTCTCTGCTGCCTTACGGATCTGACGATAATAAGCCATTGACGAAGTATTGGCTTTTTTATTCGGCGTTACCACGTTGAAACCATCACTCAGGAAACTGGCATATTGGTCAGCAATTTGCTGACTAGAGGTACAATCGACTATCACCGGATTAAGCAAATGGTACTCTTTCTCCAGGCGAATTAGACGGCTTAGGCTAAATGGCTCTTTGGCCTCTGATAAACATTGCTGCCAGTTATCAAGACAAATACCTCTCATATCCGTCAGCATAGCTCGTGAATTGGCGATACCACATACCCGTAAATCAATGTGCTTTTGTTTCAGCCAGGTTTGCTGACGACGGATCTGCTCAAGTAAAACACTGCCAACACCACCAACACCAACAACAAAGAGCTCGATCACCTGATCGGTATTAAATAACATCTGATGACACAGACGAACCGCTGTCGTTGCCATTTCATTGTCGATAACCGCAGAGATAGAACGTTCAGAAGATCCCTGTGCGATGGCGACAATATTGATATTACCGCGAGCCAGTGCGGAGAAGAAACGGGCAGAGATGCCACGTAAGGTACGCATACCATCACCCACAACAGAGATAATGGAAAGATTTTCCATCACATCCAGAGGATCAAGAACACCCTCTTTCAGCTCGAGATAGAATTCCTCACTCAACGCCTGACGAGCACGTTCCAATTCACGTTGAGGGACACAGAAGCTGATGCTGTATTCTGAAGATGACTGAGTAATCAGCACGACAGAAATCCCTTTGCGGGACATAACAGCAAATACCCTTGCGGCCATACCAACCATCCCTTTCATACCGGGGCCTGATACGTTGATCATTGCCATATTGCTCAGGTTGGTAATCCCTTTCACCGGCGTACTTTCATCTTTCTGTCCGTCACCAATAAGTGTTCCCGGTGCCTCTGGATTGGCTGTATTTTTAATCAAACAAGGGATCTGGAATTGGGCAATCGGGGCAATAGTCCGTGGATGAAGCACTTTAGCACCGAAATAAGAGAGTTCCATCGCTTCCTGATAGGACATGCCTTTTAATAGCCGAGCATCCGGTACAACTCTGGGATCACAGGTATAAACGCCATCCACATCCGTCCAGATTTCGCAGCATTCAGCCCGCAAACAAGCAGCCAAAACAGCAGCAGAATAGTCAGAACCATTCCGACCCAGAACAACCAACTCCCCTTTATCATTGCCGGCAGTAAATCCAGCCATCAGGACAATATGGTCATCAGGAATATTCAGAGAAGAAATACGCTTGGTAGACTCATTAATATCTACTGTAGATTCAAGGTAATGACCTTGTGCCAATAGATTTTTTACCGGATCAATCACCGTGACTTTGTGACCACGTGCCTGCAATACAGACTCCATGATTGCGATAGAGAGTTTTTCACCACGACAAATCAGTGAAGCGTTAATACTGTCCGGGCATTGACCCAATAATGAAATACCATGCAGAACCTGTTTCAATTGAGCAAATTCTTGCTCCACCACCATTTTTAACCGCTCATAATCAAAACCAGGTTGTGCTTGCACTAACCCCTGCAATAAATCAGCAAAGATCCGCTCTGCATCGTGCATATGGGTAATAACATCTTGCCCAACCACCGTTTTTTCGATCATCGCCACTAAATGGTTGGTAATTTTTGCCGGGGCAGAAAGCACTAACGCAACCCCTCCCTGAGAAAGTTTTTTCTCTGCAATATCGGCGACGCTCTGCACACGCTGGCAATTAGCGACCGAAGTTCCTCCAAATTTAAGCACTCGCATTAACATTTTTCTCCTGATTTCACGCCAAAAAAAAGCCCGCATCTGATTTGGATGCGGGCTTTTCTCTCTATCTTAATATATGCGTCAGCCCGCCCCGCAACCTGTGGTTCCGGTGGTGATAATAATTGTCGTTTTCAGGCTGATAGTTTGCATAGGTTCCTGTCTGTCATTTAATTAGTTCGACCCTATACTGGTTAAATGAATTCTTTCACAAAGTCAAACATTTTATCTAAATAATCTTATTTTTTTGATATTTTTCCCATTGGAATAATTCATTTCATAGTCATCAATACCAACAAATATATCTTACTGAACGTAATATTTTAGTTGTTAAATCTACTTTTAACAAAATTAACAATATGTTTTATCTTTTAGTAAAAATCAGTTATTTTTGTTCGCCGACAAACTTATTGTGGATTATTTTTCGCACAATAACGATCGTCACATTAACAGGAATTTGTCATTTGCCTGACATAGTACAAGGTATAAAATAACAAATATAAATAATATTAACGTGCTACAATCAATTTTGATGTACGTCAATAAAAGGTAGTTTTTTTAGATGGTAAATGCATTGCAAGCTGTTATATTGCTGTTAATAGACTAACATAACACTGTTTAGCTAGTTTTTTCGGGTATATGCCCACAAAGGAAAAACAACTTTTACTTTCAGTGTAAAACATATCAATAAATGTTATTACTGACTTAAGCTATAATTTCAGTGATGACAAACAATAACCAGTAAATATCCTGAGATAAGAGTAGTTTGAGTCATTCTGATTTTATTTTAAGCGATTCTAGGTAGCAACCATGCAAACCCCGCACATTTTGATTGTTGAAGACGAAATTGTCACTCGCAATACCCTAAAAAGCATTTTCGAAGCTGAAGGGTATATCGTTTATGAAGCCACTGATGGTTCAGAAATGCACCATATTCTGTCAGACAATGACATTAACCTGGTGATTATGGATATTAATCTTCCAGGCAAAAATGGCTTGTTACTTGCCCGCGAGTTGCGTGAGCAAGCGAATGTTGCTCTGATGTTCCTGACCGGCCGTGATAATGAGGTAGACAAGATCCTTGGGTTGGAAATTGGTGCAGATGATTACATCACCAAACCCTTTAACCCACGTGAATTAACTATTCGGGCCCGCAACCTGCTTTCCCGTACCATGAATCTGAGTAATCTCAGCGAGGAACGCCGCCTGGTTGAGAGCTACAAATTCAATGGCTGGGAATTGGATATCAATAGCCGTTCTCTGATCAGTCCTGCTGGTGAGCAATACAAATTGCCACGCAGTGAGTTCCGCGCCATGCTTCATTTCTGTGAAAATCCGGGTAAGATCCAGACTCGCGCAGAATTACTGAAAAAGATGACAGGCCGCGAGCTGAAACCTCATGACCGTACTGTTGATGTGACTATCCGGCGTATCCGTAAACATTTCGAATCTAACCCAGATACGATGGAAATTATTGCCACCATTCATGGTGAAGGTTATCGTTTCTGCGGTGATTTAGAAGCGTAACGTGAATCATCGATACATCTAAATAAATGAAGGATGGGATATCCATATGGGACCCCATCCTGCCTCTCAGTTTTCCACAACTTTCCACGGCATAATGGGTACAGCACTGATCGCATTCTTCGGTGAACCATCAATCATTTTGTCAGAATAAGTCAGATAGACTAATGCATTACGGTTTACATCGTAGAAACGAACAACCTGAAGTTTTTTAAACACCAGTGAAGTGCGTTTCTGGAAAACAATCTGACCTTTCTTATCGCCCTTTTTAATCTTATCTGTCAGTTCAATGGATCCAACCTGCTGGCAGGAAATAGCCGCATCAGCGGTATCTTCCGCAAGCCCCAATCCCCCTTTTATTCCGCCTGTTTTTGCTCTGCTCAGGTAGCAAGTCACATTTTTAACATCTGGATCATCAAACGCTTCCACCACAATTTTGTGATCTGGCCCGATAAATTTAAAAACGGTGTCTACCGAGCCAATTTCTTCAGCCTGAGTAGCCAAAGGTACGAACAACAATGTAGTTGCTACTAATATCTTTATGATTTTTAACATATATAATCTCATACCTTAATTAATTAAGCCTAAAATTTCACCACAGTAATACCAAACAATATGGTAATACCACCAACAATAATAGTTACTCATTAATATAATTTCATAAAGTAATGAGTGAAATAATAATACGAACAAGTATCCTATTGTAAATAGAAGACTTGTCTTACACTTAGTGTTTATATCCAGTAGAGTTATTGTTGAATGCTACTCTTGTCAATAAATTATGAACACGAGCAGCACGCAGAGACCAAAACGTACACAATATATGTGAATGATTCGTTTCACTTAGCCTGCGAGACTGTTCAAATAGCAAACAAAATAGCCTAATGGTATAGGCTCTTATATTATTCTTTCTGGTCTTAATGACTAAGGAGATGTATGGATCAAACCAGCATCATTCGTGATTTATTACGTTGGCTAGATAGTCATCTGGATCAACCGTTATCACTCAACAATGTTGCAGCCAAAGCAGGTTATTCTAAATGGCACCTGCAACGTATGTTTAAAGATGTTACCGGCCAGGCTATTGGCTCCTATATCCGTGCCAGAAGGTTATCGCGGGCAGCCGTTGCTTTGCGTTTAACCAGCCGTCCTATTCTGGATATTGCTTTACAATACCGATTTGACTCCCAACAAACTTTCACTCGTGCATTTAAAAAACAATTCAATAAAACTCCGGCACTTTACCGGCTCAGTGAGGAATGGTGTGCAGCCGGTATTTGCCC
This sequence comes from Photorhabdus sp. RM322S, assembly GCF_042879395.1. Classification (NCBI taxonomy): domain Bacteria; kingdom Pseudomonadati; phylum Pseudomonadota; class Gammaproteobacteria; order Enterobacterales; family Morganellaceae; genus Photorhabdus; species Photorhabdus sp. RM322S. The sequence goes on along the minus strand of NZ_JBHFKW010000008.1, from coordinate 27,705 downwards.
CCCCATATTGCTGGATAAGAGGCATATTCCCGAAGCAACATATATCACGCTGGAGGAACAACCTCTGGTTGGTATAGAACAGACCTGTTCCTATACGCTGGAACAGTGGTCCAGTTCTTGTACTGAAATGCGCCATAATTTCTGGACCTACTATCTGCAAAATGCAGAAGTGTTACCGCCGGTGCTTTATGGCCTTCACCACGCTATTCTCAACCCAGACAAAGAAGATGAGCAGACGGTATTCTACACGACAGCAGTAGAACCCAAATATGCACAGTTTGATGTGGCAGGTAGTCAACCTGTTACATTGCCAGCTGGAGAATATGTCTCATTCAGTTACTATGGCACCAAAGATGGCTTACAGGATTTCCTGTTCACCGTCTATGGTATTTGCTTGCCAATGTTAAATCTGACACGCCGAAAAGGATACGATATCGAACGCTATTATCTCACCAATACCAATGACCGGGAAAAGGAAGCAGCGAATCATATCATCGAATTTCAGTATCTCATTCCTATCCAGCACTAACGCTGTAATTCATCCAGTGCGGGCATATCAAGATGTGTGATATCGCCTGCCGTTTCCACAATCCAGCCTGATGCTAGCCACGGGCTGTGCTGATAATCCACTCTAGACAGAGAGCAATTACGCAAACGAAGACGACGTTCAGCATGTGCGGGTAATCCCAATATCGTGCTAACTAAACATCCCAAAGCGATTCCATGACTGACCAGTAACGGCCGGCTACCACTAGGCAAATGACGGCAAGTCTCCAGCGCGGCCCTCATTCGCACGGAGAGTTCCTCCATAGATTCACCTTCAGGGATGCGCCCACCCGGTGTACCATCAAGGACTTTCTTACGCCACCTTTCTTCTTCTGAAGTCAGTGAGTCAATATTTCTGCGCTCAAGCACTCCCATGTGCAATTCACGCAAACGTGGCTCCAAAATAACTTCACAACCGCAAACCTCAGCAATGATTTCTGCGGTACGACATGTACGCCCGAGGTCACTGGTAATAATATGGGTAATATTTTCAGATTTTATTCTTTGCGCCACTAATCTGGCCTGATGTTCGCCTGTCTCGGTTAAAGGGCTGTCAGATTGACCCTGGATACGACGTGCCGCATTCCATTCAGACTCCCCATGACGAACAAGATATACCTGTAACATTTTCATTTTCCGTTATACTGCGTAAATATTAGTTCAAAGGATAACTTATCTATTATGTATCACGTTATTGCTGCAACCACCAACCCCGCCAAAATTAAAGCCATCAGTCTCGCATTTGATGACGTTTTTGGACCAGGTGCTTACCGGATCGAAGATATCAATGTAGACAGCAGTGTCCCACAACAACCCATAGGTAACACAGAAACCCGTACCGGTGCCCGCCAGCGTGTGATGGCAGCCAGGCAGGTCCGCCCCGAAGCAGATTTTTGGGTAGGTGTGGAAGCAGGTATTGAAGATGATATGACATTTGCCTGGATGGTAGTGGAATATCAGCAAATTCGCGGAGAATCCCGCTCTGCCAGCCTGATGCTGCCAGAGAAAATTCTTGATGGTATCCGCGAAGGTCGTGAATTAGGCCACGAAATGGCTTACCTCACAGGTGTTGATAACATCAAACAGAAAGGCGGTGCTATTGGCTTTTTCACTGATGGCATCCTGACTCGTACCAGTGTGTACCATCAAGCCCTGATACTCGCTTTAGTGCCTGTCCATCATGAAATTTATAAAGAACTGAATACCCGTTAAAACAGGCATTCACCTAGGCCGCAGTCGGCGGCCTGTCATTTCAGCAATTGTTCTTCTAACCACGCTTTCACATCGTTTGAAGCAAACTTCAAGCTATTAGAACCACGAGTGATAGTCGCAATTCCAACCCCAAGTTCATTTTTCAGCTCACGTTGGCTCATTTGCCCACTCATCAATTCTTTGATAATCCGTACTCTTGTAGCCAGAGCTGTCCGCTCATCAGGCGTCAATAATAACTGCAAAACCGGATGTTGCAGATCTTGCGCAAAAGCCTGTTGGAGTAACGTCACGAAGCGTTGCCAATCTTCATTATCTTGGGGCGAAAGCGCCGGGTCTGTCAGATGATTTGGAGTCATAATTAATCAGTTGTCATACTATTTAACTAGTACAGCAGCATAGCATAGTTTGCCATAAATCAGTATCGCCTTTGCCATTCTGCGTTAGCCAACACATTTGATGACTTACCCATAAAGTTACTGTAGAAAACATCATAAGCCAAAACATTTTTGACATAACTGCGCGTTTCGGAAAACGGAATGCTTTCAATAAAAGCTATCGCATCCAACCGCCCACCACTGTCAGATAACCAACGATCCACACGGGCCGGACCCGCATTATAAGCAGCACTGGCGAGTATTCGGTTATGACCAAAACGCTGATAGACCGATTCGAGATAAGCCGTACCAATTTCGATATTCGTCAGCGGGTTCATCAACTGGCTACTGTTTACATATCCCTGAATACCATTTTGCTTAACCGTATCCGCCGCCGTTCCCGGCATCACCTGCATCAAACCCATTGCACCGACTGGAGAACTGGCTTGAGGATTCCAGGCGCTTTCCTGACGGGCTATCGCCATTGCATAACTTTGAGAAATCCCCTTATCTGACGTGAAACGACTGAAATCTTGCTGCCATGCCAACGGAAAACGCTCTTCAAGATGGTCCCACATTTTCCCGGTTATTGTCGCCTGTACACTAAGAGCCGCCCATTTTTGGTTAAAAGCATAACGTGCCAACTGCTGCTGCTGTGATTTATTCTGGCTGGCAACCAAATAACTCCACTCTATGCGGGCAAGATTATCCATCTGCCAATATATCAGTTCCCTTACTCTTCGCACTTCGGGCATCGAAGCCATCGTCGCATCTGGCTTTTCTGCGGTATTAATCGTCAGTGGATAACGGATATTCAGTCTTTGCGCAGCAACCATTGGGTAAAAACCGCGACCTTCCGTCAACTTACGCAGTATCGCCTCACCTTCGCTTTTATTACCCTGCGTCAATAAAATATTAGCCCACCAATAACGCCATTCCTCTTTGTTCTGGTTCGCTGACGGTAGCAATTTGATCCACTGAGCCAGACCCGGCTCATCTGCATGACCCAACGCCAGACGAACACGACGCTCAAGCAGTGAAACAGATTGGCTATCGCGGATCACATCATCGCGCCACTTCTCCTGCTCATCGTTTACATCCCCCATTAACTGCCAGGCAACAATATCTTTTAACCGCTGACGCTCGCCGTCATTCATCTTTTGCGCTCTGGCAATTGATGGAATAATTGCTCCTGCCTGATCCGGATCTTGACGGGCAAGGAGTGAGAAAGCCGTTAAAGTAACGACACGGGTAAAATCAGTCGGCCCGGTATTATCAGCAAAAACAGAGACAGTCGCAGGATCATCCTGCAACTTAATCAAGCCATCACCGATACTTTTGTATCCCAGCGGCAATCGCTTAGCGAGGTAACTGACCAGCGAAGTGTTCCCTGCTTTCAATGCGAGACTAATACGCTGTAATATCAGTTCCGCCGATAAGTAGCCCGCTTGCTGCCAGACATCAAATAATTTATCGCAACTGGCAGGTAAAGAGCGACCATTCAACCAAATGTCTTTCGCTCCCTGCCAGGCAACCGGCTCTTCACCAGTCGCCCATTTGGCAAAATAGTAATTACAACGGCTTGTAATCGATTTCGGTGCTGTAGGACTAAATGCCAGCAACCCACGCCAATCTTCACGATGTGCAAGTTCATTGATAAAACGGGATGGTAAAGAGCGTGCTGGTGGCAGATTAGGGTAACTATCAATAAAGCTACGGATCTGTTCTGGTGTCACCAGCGCCAAATCCTGAGTCAGTTCCCGGTATTTAAGATAAGGATAAAGCGGGTAGTCTTTCAATGTTGGCATCAATCTCGCCACCTCAGCCATATCACTGGCATCCCACGCTTGCTTAATTTGCTGATATCGCTGCCGCTGATCGTCCAGAGAATCAGCGTTTACTGCGACAGACACAAAAACCAACCCTATAGCCACCGCAAAGTGTTGCCATTTAGCCATTACCACACGCTCCTCCCGGAGATCAAATTGAATAGGTTAATATTACAAATGTATACACACCATAATAATATAATCACCGCCACTTACCACATTAATTCACTCCATAATGAAATATTTAACCATATATACTAAACAGGTAAGTTTTTTATCCAATAAATTGATCCATCCTAACAAACTCTCCCCAGAGTCATCCTATTCCGGCAATTGGGTTATAGAGTTTATTAACTTAAATCGGGTAAACTGTGATAAATCGTGTTCAGATGAACATAAATAACCTAACTGGATATAATCAGATACCAACACGCCCTGTTCATGCGATTGACTTCGCAAAACAGGCATTATCATCACAACAATCAGAGATAGCGAGGCTTATAGCAACGTGGCTCAATATGTTTACAGCATGCATCGGGTCGGCAAAATTGTCCCCCCGAAGCGTCATATTCTAAAAAATATCTCCCTGAGTTTCTTTCCGGGAGCCAAAATTGGTGTTCTTGGCCTTAACGGCGCGGGCAAATCAACCTTACTGCGGATTATGGCCGGTATTGATAAAGATATCGAAGGCGAAGCCCGCCCACAGCCGGGAATTAAAATTGGCTATCTACCACAGGAGCCAAAATTAAACCTTGAGCACACTGTCCGCGAAGCAGTAGAGGAAGCAGTTAGCGAAGTGAAACACGCGCTGACCCGTCTGGATGAAGTCTACGCAGCCTATGCTGATCCTGATGCTGATTTTGACAAACTGGCTAAAGAGCAAGGTGAACTAGAAGCGATTATCCAGTCCCACGATGGTCATAATCTTGACAACCAGCTTGAGCGTGCAGCTGACGCGCTGCGTCTGCCGCCATGGGATGCAAAAATTGAGCATTTGTCCGGGGGTGAACGCCGCCGTGTAGCAATCTGCCGTTTACTGCTGGAAAAACCAGATATGCTGCTGCTGGATGAACCGACAAACCATCTTGACGCCGAATCTGTCGCCTGGCTGGAGCGCTTCCTGCACAATTACGAAGGTACTGTTGTTGCAATTACGCATGACCGTTATTTCCTTGATAACGTTGCCGGCTGGATTTTGGAACTTGACCGTGGTGAAGGTATTCCATGGGAAGGTAATTACTCTTCATGGCTGGAGCAGAAAGACGCCCGCCTGGCTCAGGAAGCATCAACAGAAGCCGCCCGCCGTAAATCTATTGAGAAAGAGTTAGAATGGGTTCGCCAAAATCCAAAAGGCCGTCAGGCAAAAGGTAAAGCACGTCTGGCCCGGTTTGAAGAATTAAACAACGTTGAATACCAGAAACGCAACGAAACCAGTGAACTGTTTATCCCACCTGGGCCACGCCTGGGCGACAAAGTTCTGGAAGTGGAAAATCTGACCAAATCCTATGGCGACCGGGTGCTTATCGACAATCTGAACTTCTCTCTGCCAAAAGGGGCAATTGTCGGGATTATCGGGCCTAACGGTGCAGGTAAATCCACCCTATTCCGTATGCTTGCTAACCAGGAACAACCTGATTCCGGTACTATCACATTAGGTGAAACCGTCAAACTGGCTTCTGTAGATCAGTTCCGTGACAATATGGATGATAAGAAAACCGTCTGGGAAGAGATTTCCGGCGGTCAGGATATCATGCGTATCGGCAACTTCGAGCTGCCAAGCCGTGCTTATGCTGGCCGTTTCAACTTCAAAGGTGTTGATCAGGGTAAACGTGTCGGTGAACTGTCTGGTGGTGAAAGAGGCCGGCTACATTTAGCTAAACTGTTGCAAGTTGGCGGTAATATGTTGCTGCTCGACGAACCAACCAACGACCTGGACATTGAAACCTTGCGTGCACTGGAAAACGCCCTATTGGAGTTCCCAGGTTGTGCAATGGTTATTTCCCATGATCGTTGGTTCCTTGACCGTATTGCAACCCACATCATTGATTATCAGGATGAGGGTAAAGTGACTTTCTTTGAAGGTAACTTTAGTGAATACGAAGACTATAAAAAACGGACTCTTGGTGCCGAAGCGCTAGAACCGCATCGCATTAAATATAAGAGAATCAGCAAGTAATCATATTAGAAATGGCCTGATAACAGGCCATTTTCCTCTCAATTATTTACATATAAACTCGTAGTCTTATTCCTTATGCTATGTGTAAGATGAGTATCATGGATAATCTTTCCTTCTTTCAAAGTAATAATACGATCTGCATGCCTAATAAGCCTATTATCCTGTGAAGCCACAACAACCGTTCCTCTTTGGTTATGAGCAATAAAACTTAAGATATCAATGGCTACCTGGCAGTCATAATTATCAAGATAACTGGTCGGCTCGTCAGCAAACAAATACTGGGGGCTTTTCACAATAGCTCTGGCTATTGCTACCCGTTGTTTTTCATTGTCACGTAATTCATTGGGATATATATCCTTCTTGTGTTTCAGACCAACAATATTGAGGGCCTTAGTTGCCCTGGTCATGGCTTCCTGATGGGAAGCTGTGATTCCACAGGACAGAGATAATAGCAAATTATCCAGGACTGTAAGTTCATTAGATAAATTAATTCTTTGAAAGATAAAACCACAATTCATCAAATGGAATCTATCTAATTCGCTGTTATTCAGTTTACCCAATTCTTTGTCAGCAATTAATATTTTTCCTCTATCGAGACGCAATAACCCGGAAATCGTTGCCAGGAAAGTACTTTTTCCCGAACTGAGATCCCCAGTAACCAAAGTAAATTCACCTGGAAAAATAGAAAGAGTGATGTCTGAAATCATTTTCTGGCTAGCTTTACTGTTAGAAAAACCATATGAAATATCAATGGCTTCAATCGTAGCAATTTGATTCAAATTCATTATCTCAGCATAATAGTGTAAGAAATCTGGCATTATCAGTAACACTTGCAGCCAGAGCAATCCGTAAAAATACAGATAGTTATCATTATAAGATTACACAAACGAGGGGAAATCATATAAGAAATATCTCAACTAAAAGTATATCAATATTTCTACCAGTGACTATTTCAAATGGCTATCTGTATGCTAAAATTAAAATTTCACTAAACAAAATCAATCCATTCCTAGCAACCACTCATTAGCAATAGGCCATTATTTTGTTAGTTCAAACACAAAAATAACATCAGACAAATAATTTCTTATATATAAAAACACCTTAATATCATAACAACATGTTAAAATTAATATTTAATTTCCATATAACAACAACGCATCAAACATTAAATCTTTAATAAAAAACCAACCTTATCTTATTCAAGAATAAATCACAAATATAAAAATTTTTATTTACAAATCAACATGGAAGTATTTAATTATTAATTTTGCTTTTATTCAAGGAATAAATAATCAATAGAAGTATCAAAAATATTAATAGCTATTATATATTTTATTACTTATCAGTAATAAAAACATCCAACCACAATTCATATTGTGGCTGGATATACATTGAATATATTTATTAATTTATCATATAAAATATTATATATGAATCTAATTATAAACGATTCAACTAACCCGTTACTTAGGATTAACCGCTAAAAGTTGCTGAATTAGCTCTATACAATGCAGAAAACGCTGATCATAGTCTGGTGAATTCACATTTACATATTCAATATTATTGTCTTTCAGCATATCTTCCAACAATTGCTGGAACGCTTTACGATCCTGCTCACTGCCAAGGCTACGCAAACCGTCAGAAACCCAAGGTGTGTTGTTTTCCAATAAAATGACCAAATCAAATCGGTATTCATCAATCAATGCCTGAACAAACGGGTGCTCACGTCCTTCATACCGCTTACAGAATGCCTGAGTAGTCACGAAATCAGTATCGACAAATGCGACTTTATTCGCATATTTTACTGCGAAATCAATATACTGAGCCTGCCCCAACGCAATCTTGTCATAATCTGAATATTGTAGCGCCATCTCATCACCCCCCAGATGAGAAAAAACATAATCACGACCATATTCCCAGGCACTGGTAGTATTAAAAATATTTGCCAATTTATTAACCAATGTGGATTTACCACTGGATTCCCCACCGAGAATCGCTACAGTACGCACAAAGAAAGGCTTTACTTCCGTAGGGATATATTCCCAATGACGGAATGGATCCTGACGAATATGCCGACCACTGATCTTCATAAACGAGCGCTGTGGATCGATAAGAATAGTCTCAATTCCCAATTGCTCTTTATAACGAGGAGCATCCTGAGCTTCACTGGAATAAATATAACTTGGATTAATCCCTTTTTTTGACATAAAGGCTTTCATGCCTTTACTCCACACATCCCAACCATGTGGATATGGCTCAATGCCCTGTTCATCAAAAGAGTGAATATGAATGTTTTTCTGATACTTAAACGTCTGAAGTAACCAGCGCAGACGATCACTGACCGTCGGTTGCTGCGACATGGAGCTGCTCATAAACAACGCCTTATCTCTGGGCTCATCATGGCAAAGGATGATATGTAACTCATCCACCTGACTACAAGCCCGCTGAATCAGATAGATATGCCCGGTATGCAATGGATAGAACTTACCGAATATCACCCCAACCGTTTTATTCTGCACAGGATATTGCACCCCCAAATAGTTATGAAGAGATGCCAGTTTTTGAGCGCTGGGACTTTTAATTTTGTCATTAATTAACTGGCTGAGATAACCTTTGGTCATACCGCTTGCATCAGCAACTTGTTGCAACGTACAACCCGTTTGTTTAATCGCTTCTTTAAGGTAGTCAAATTGACCCATATCTCCTCCCGTTTAATCAAGATCTTCCATAACAGATAACGCATCTGACAACTTTTTCACACCAAAAACTTTCATCCCTGGCAGCTCTTTTTTCGGCATATTGGCATAAGGCACTATCGCCCGTTTGAAACCATGTTTAGCCGCTTCTGATATCCTTTCCTGCCCGCTGGGTACAGGACGAATTTCACCGGCCAGCCCCACCTCACCAAAGACAACCAAATCACGCGGCAGGGGCCGGTCGCGAAAACTGGAGACTAAAGAGAGAAGTAAAGCGAGATCCGCGCTGGTTTCCGCGACCTTAACCCCACCAACCACATTGACAAATACATCCTGATCGGACATTTGCAAGCCACCGTGACGATGAAGAACCGCCAACAAAATAGCCAACCGGTTTTGCTCCAAACCCACAGCCACCCGCCGTGGATTGGTCATCATCGAATGATCCACCAGCGCTTGAATCTCCACCAGCAGAGGACGAGTTCCCTCCCACACTACCATGACGGAACTACCCGCCGTAATTTCATCGCCACGGCTAAGGAAAATCGCTGATGGGTTACTGACTTCGCGCAATCCCTGCTCTGTCATGGCAAACACCCCAAGCTCATTGACAGCACCAAAACGGTTTTTATGACTGCGTAAAGTACGAAAGCGGGAATCCGCTTCACCATCAAGCATTACTGAACAGTCAATACAGTGTTCCAACACTTTCGGGCCTGCCAGCGAGCCATCCTTGGTGACATGACCTACCATAACAATGGCAACACCGCGGGTTTTGGCAAACCGGGTAAGATAAGCAGCGGTTTCCCTGACCTGAGCGACACTCCCCGGAGAAGATTGAATATCCGCCATATGCATCACCTGGATGGAGTCAATCACCATCAATTTTGGCTGCTCCTGCTCCGCAATCAGACAAATCTGCTCAATACTTGTTTCTGACAGCATATTCAGATTATCAACCGGCAACCCCAACCGGTGCGCACGCATCGCAACCTGCTGTAATGACTCCTCTCCGGTGACGTATAAGGTTTTCATCTGTGCGGACAACTGACACATCGTCTGCAACAATAAGGTACTTTTCCCTGCGCCGGGGTTCCCGCCAATCAGAATCGCGCTACCGGGTACAACACCACCACCAAGAACCCGATCGAACTCTTTAAATCCAGTGGAAAAACGGGGAAGCTCTTCCAGACTAATCTCTGATAATTTCTGAACCCTGCTGACACCAGCATCTCCCGCATAACCACTGAATCTGTCATTACGAGAGGAAGATACTGCGGCTAAACGCACCTCAGTAATGGTATTCCAGGCATGACATGCACTGCATTGCCCCTGCCAGCGCGGATAATCCGCCCCACACTCATTACAGACAAATGCCCGTTTTGCTGCTTTCGCCACTCTGTACTCCCTAAAACGACTTTATTAACGTTCTTCGTGTTTAAGACCGCCACTTAACACACACAGTACTCCCATTAGATCAGCATGACGAATTGTCACTTTCGACTGTGCATAAACTTTCGGTTTAGCATGATAAGCAACACCCAGCCCCGCTTTGCGAATCATTTTCAGATCATTGGCACCATCCCCAATAGCGATTGTTTGTTCCAACGGGATATCCCATTTTTTCGCCAGCTTCATCAATGTGGCAGCCTTATATTTAGCATCAACAATTGGCCCGATAACCTTACCTGTTAACTTGCTGTTTTTGACTTCTAACTGGTTTGCTACCGCAGCAACTAAACGTAAATTCTGGCGCAAATGGTCGGCAAAATAGGTAAACCCCCCCGATGCGATTGCCACATGCCAATCAAAAGATTGTAACTTACGTACCAAACTGGTCAGCCCCGGCATAAGCGGCAAATCTTGAACAACCTGCCGCAAAATATCAGCATCAGCCCCTGCAAGTTGAGCAACCCGCTCCCGCAGGCTATCAGAAAAATCCAGTTCTCCTTGCATTGCCCGCTCGGTAATTTCGGCTACTTGGTCACCTACGCCGGCCAAACGGGCAATTTCATCAATACATTCAATTTGAATTGCCGTTGAATCCATATCCATCACCAGCAAACCGGGTGAGCGCAACCGAGGGATCTGCCCCAAAGGAACCACATCCAACCGGCACTCATCAGCCAGCCTCTTAATACGCGAAGTCAAACTTCCGGCAATACGTACCACCTGATAATCATCAATACGCCATGAAGAGACGATGACAATAGCAGCACCAAGCCGGTGCTGAAAATTACTGATGCGTTGTTTATCCAGGCCACGGCCGTATATCAACCAGCCACTGTCACCCGCCCGGTAATCCAATGGCATCACCTCCTCCCCACTTAACGAAAGTGGTAATCCCGGCCACTTATGGACCTCTTCCGGCAAATAGCGATAAGCCAGGTTATTAGACATTAATCCCTACTCCTGTAATCCCACATGACTCTGGCAGCAAAAAATTGCATTTCAAACTATCCTCCCTATATTGCATCTGGCAACATTGAGTTGACCAACGCCTGGAAGAAATAACCATGACCAAAGCTAAATTAAAATTTCGACTGCATAAAACAGCTATTATATTGATTTGTATTGCTTTATTAGTATTTCTAATGCAGGGCGTTTCTTATTTTAGCCGTTCTCACCAACAGGCCCAGATGGATCAATTTGAGGAATTGGCGAAAACCCTGGCAAAACAAGTCGCATTCAGCTTATCCGATTATATGGAGAGTGGCAGCAAAGATCTTAATAATGAACAGATACTGGCTAATTTGCACTACCTGACCAAAAACAGCCGCATACTTGACGCCAGTGTCTATCTTAACAATGGGACACAAGTTGCCCATAGCGGAGAAAATGTATCGGTACGGGATCGCTTATCTTTGGATGGTAAAAAAGCGGGCAGCTATTTTAACCACCAAATAGTCGTTCCCATTCCAGGAAAAGAAGAACCAAAAGGTTTTCTGCGCCTGACGCTGGACACACACAAACTGGCAACGGAATCCAAACAGGTGGATAACACCACCAACCTGCTCAGGATCATGATCTTACTGGCTCTAGCAATTGGTTTTATTCTGGCGCATAACCTGTTGCAATTAACACCCAGCCGCTGGCAACAGTCGCCTTATTTGTTGACTGCCAACAGCAAATCAAACGAGAAAAACCAGCAAGAAGAAGAATAAGTTAAAATATCTGACTGCCATCTCTCAACCCGTAAGAGCTTATTTTTTGGTAAATATGCCAAAAAATAAGCATCCTATATTATGATAAGAAAAATAAACCCCCTCACTATCTAATACCAAAAGCAATAATTCCCAAAATTACATAATAATATTCCCAGTGACACATATCACATACTTACCAATAAATAACATCAGGTCACAAATATCTATATTATTCACATAATTCATTGATTGATATCATATTTCACATTACCCTCTTATTTTTCAATGAAATATAACATATTGTTTTTACTGAAAATTTAAATAAACCCATACATCTATTCCATATCAATTAAGTAATTCTCACATATTGATTGTTAATTTAAATTAATGATTAATAGCACCCCAAAAATCACATGACGTGTGCGGGATGCTGAAGAATAATGCAAAAAAAGGTTATTGTTTTCACTAGCTTTCTTATTGTGACTACCAGTGCTAAAGCTACCGAAATATCAGATCAACAACTTATTCATCAACAGGAACGTCAGAAAGCCCTGGAGGCCCAATTAGCACCGCCACCAGCGGATATTCGTCTGTCTATACCTGAAAAAACTGTACCTTCTGAATTTCCGGTCGATACGCCCTGTTTTCCGATTACGCGTGTCGTGCTGGCAGGAACAGAAAACTTCCCGCACTGGTTACCCCTTATGCGCCTAGCCCAACAAGGCGAAAATCAATGCCTGGGCACTCAGGGGATTAATGTGTTGATGACCCGGATACAAAACCGGCTAATCAATCATGGCTATGTCACCAGTAGGGTCTTGGCTCCCAATCAGAATCTTAATTCCAAAACATTAAAATTGGTGATAATACCGGGCAAAATCCGTCACATCCGCTATACCGCTGAAAGCGGAAGTTATATCCAACGGGTAACCACCTTTCCCCCCGAGAAGGAAAGCTGCTTGATTTACGAGATATCGAGCAGGGATTAGAAAATTTACAGCGTTTTTCTACCGTTCAAGCCAATATGGAAATCGTGCCGGGTGAACAACCAGGGGAAAGCGATATTGTACTAGACTGGCGCCAGTCACGGCATTGGCAGTTAGCCACTTATATGGATGATTCAGGTTCTGAAAGCACTGGGCGCTACCAAGGCGGATTAACTTTATATCTGCACAACCCACTGGCATTGAGTGACCTATTTTATCTCTCCGGTGGGCGCGATATTCACTCCCCCTCCGGTCGCGGCAACAAAAACTACACCATCCACTACTCACTGCCTGTGGGGTATTGGATGGTGGGCATTACTGCCAGTAATTATGATTATAACCAAACGGTAGCCGGGCTACATAAAGATGATAAATACAGTGGTGAAAGCAAAAACCTAAACTTCCAGTTAAGTCGGGTCTTGCATCGTAACGCCAGCCAGAAAACCTCCCTTAACGGAGAAATTTATCGTCGCACATCCAAAAATTTCTTTAATAACATTGAAGTAGACATACAGCGACGGGAAACCGCCGGTTGGAAACTAGGGCTATCTCATCGTCACTACATCGGCAGTGCAACACTGGATGCCGGAGTGACTTACCTGCGGGGAACGCGCTGGTTTGGTGCTCAACCAGCCCCAGAAGAAGCCCGGGATGAGGCAACCGCTCTACCTAAAACAACGCAATTTACGGCCGCGCTTTCCGCGCCATTTACCTTATTTTCTCAGTCATTTTCCTACAAAACCCAATACATGCATCAAATAAGCAACAGACCATTGACACCACAAGATCAATTTTCAATTGGCAATCGCTGGACCGTACGCGGATTTGACGGGGAACGCACGCTAAACGGGGATCGTGGCTGGTACAGCCGTAACGAACTGGAATGGCAAACACCACTGAATGGTCAATCCCTATATATGGGAATGGACTATGGCGAAATTGGCGGACCTGGAAAAGAACGACAGTTGGGAAAACACCTGGCTGGTAGCGTCCTGGGCTGGAGAGGCAGCCTGAAAGGCGTGAGCTATGACCTGTTTGCCGGTATCCCTCTATCCAAACCGGATGGCTTTAAAACCTCACCCGTCACAACCGGATTCAGCTTGTACTGGCAGTACTAATTCAAAATAACAATGCTGCCAGAGCGTAGCAGATATAAAGCGTGTTAGCGGAGAAAAACAATGAACAAGCACCTGTATCGCATTATCTTTAATAAAGCCCGAAACATGTTGATGGTCGTGGCTGATATTGCTACCGCCGGGCAAGGTAGTACGGTACGCCGCCGCAGCCGTCGGCAATCATCACAATGTCTTTGTCGGCTAACCGCGTTAAGGCTAAGTTTGTTGTTGGCAACCGGCTGTATTTCTCTAACCGCACAAGCAGACATTGTAGCCGACCGACACGCGCCAGGTCATCAGCAACCCGCTATCCTTAGCAGCGCAAACGGCACGCCACAAATCAATATTCAGACCCCCAATGCGGCTGGTGTTTCACACAATACCTACAGCAAATTTGATATTGATAAACAAGGAGCGATCTTAAATAACAGTCATACTGCTACCCAAACTCAACTAGGCGGTATGGTGGCCGGCAATCCGTGGCTCGCCAAAGCAGAAGCTAAAATCATTATAAATGAAATCAACAGCCTAGATAAAAGTCGACTTAATGGCTGGATTGAGGTTGCTGGACAAAAAGCACAAGTTATTATTGCCAACCCGGCAGGTATCACTTGCGACGGCTGCGGATTTATCAACGCTCATCGCACAACACTCACCACTGGACAAGTCATGATGGAACAAGGCCGACTAAAAGGCTTTGATATCAGCCAAGGAGAGGTGAGCATTGAAGGGCTGGGTATGGATAGCTCACAACAAAATTACACAGAAATTATTGCCCGTTCGGTGGCAATCAACGGCAAGCTCCATGCGCAGGATCTGAAAGTCACCACCGGGCGTAATATCGTTGATGCCGCTCACAAGAACATCGAGAAAAAATCTGCTGACGACAGTAAGCTTCCGAAATTTACGCTGGATGTAGCCGCACTCGGAGGCATGTATGCCAATAAAATCACGCTGATAGGAACAGAGTCTGGCGTGGGGGTACGTAACGCTGGTCACATTGGGGCATCAGCCGGCGAAGTACACCTCACAATTAATGGACAAATTGAGAACAGAGGCACAATCGCGGCGCGGGGCAATACCACAATAACCGCGAGTAAAATACAAAGTAACAATGGCAGTATTCTGGCTGCCGGTATTGATGATAAAGGGAAAGCCACGCTGCCCGGTTCACTGACACTGACAGCTAAACAGCAAATTCAAGCCAATGGACAAAATCTGGCAACCAATACCCTGGAAGTACAGAGTAAAAAGATTGATCTCAGCGGCAGCCAAACCTCTGCCAACAACATTCAACTCACTGCCAGTCAAAAAGAGATTAGCACCGCCAACGCTACCATTACAGCTGACCGTTTTACCGCTAAAACACCAGACCAATTTAACAATAATGGCGGTAAACTGGTGGCCCGGGAAATCAACTTAACTACACCAGATTTATCTAACAATCAGGGGGAAATTAACCAGACCGGCAAAGGCGACCTGGTACTCAACACCCAAAAATTAAGCAACCGCGGCGGCACCCTTTTCAATGAAGGGAAACAACTGACGATCACAACAACAGAGCTGGACAACCAACGGGGAAAAATCGCCAATAATGGTCATAACCTGAATCTGACCATACATGAAGCGAACAACACTCTGGGAACAATTCAACTGTCTGGTGAAGGTAAACTATCACTCAACACACAACAGTGGATAGGCGATGGTGGCAAACTCCTCTCCAACGGCGAACTGGATATACAAGCCCACAACCTGCAACTGAACGAAAAAGCCGTCACTACCGCCAACAAAATTACCATAAAAGCAGACACATTGAGCCATCAGAGTGGATTAATGCAACAGAAGGGCAAAGACAAAATGTCCCTCACTGCCAACACGCTGAATAACCACAATGGTGAGATTGAAGGTAATGGCAACCTGACAATTAACGCCACTACAGTGGATAACCGCAAAGGCAAAATAGCGGCTGCCGAAAAAGGCTCTTTGAAGCTGACTGTCAATGACACTCTGAATAACCAGAATGGCAGCCTGGAGGCAGGTCAAGATATCCAGCTAACATCAAGGCAGCTTGATAACAGCCAGGGTAAAATCGCGGCAACCGGTGGCAATGCAGAACTGATCACCGAGCAAAACATTAAGAACGCCGATGGCCGAATCGAAGCCAAAACAGAGCTCACCACAAAAAGTCAGGCGTTGAATAACCATCAAGGACAATTACTCGCCCAGCAGATAGATATCCAGACCAAAGGACATAAATTCATCAACACCGCAGGGCAAGTTATTGCCCGAGAAAAACTAACCCTAAACAGCGGTGAACTGGATAACACATTTGGTCTGTTACAATCCGGCAATGACATGATAGTCAATACCCACGGACAAAAACTGACTAACGCCAACAGTGACAAAGAAAAAGGCATATTAAGCCAAGGCAATCTGGAACTCAGTACAGGTGATATCAACAACACCGCTGGCATCATTTCCGCTAAAGGAAAAACCACTCTTAACGCCGGTAATGTTAACAATACTGATGGACAATTCTTATCACAACAGATGGCAGAACTGACCACACAGGCATTAGATAATACTCGAGGACAGATCCAATCAGAATCAAGTCTGTTGTTGGATACCCAAAACCAAGCCCTGATTAATATCAACAGCGGTAAAACTGGCGGCATCATTGCCAAAGATTCATTACAGATTTCCAGCGGTAAACTGAATAACGATGCTGGCTTTATTCGTGGTCATGGCATCAACATTGACACCCATCAGCAAGTACTGAGCAACCAAAGCGGCACCATAGCGAGTAAGAAAAACCTGCAACTTGATAGTGGAGAACTTAACAGTACCGGAGGAAAGATAAAATCTGATGGTGATATGACACTGGACACCCACGGGAAAAAGCTGACCACAGCCAAAAGTAGCGACACCGGTGGCGTAGCCAGTGAAGGAACGCTGACCTTAACCACAGGTGAAATCGACAACCATGATGGCTCGATCATTGGTACAAGAACGACCACCATCACCGGAGGTGAACTGCACAACCAGCGCGGAAAACTCGCCAGCAAAACCGGCTCCCTGACCTTAACCGTCAACAAAACCGACAACAGCGGCGGATTAATGCAATCCGCTGGCGATCTGACATTGGATACACAAGGTGGACTGCTGACCAACACCAACAGCGGTAAAAACCGGGGCATAACCAGCACAGGCAACATGAAGCTGATCACCCAAGGCGTCAACAATGATGCGGGCCTGATCCATGCGGGTAAAAACCTGATCCTTGATGGGCAGCAAGGAACCATAACCAACCGTAACAGCCAGCCTGATCAAGGCATACTAAGTTCAGAGGACTTAACTCTGACCGCAGATGCCATTGATAATCATCAAGGAACCGTGGCAGCCAATCAGCAACTCAAAGTGACATCTGGAACGGTTGATAACACTGGTGGCCTACTAAAATCCGGCTCCACCCTTTCACTCAACACCCAAGGCAAGAGGCTGATTAACACCCAGAGCGGGGATAAACAAGGTATTCGCAGCGGCCATGACCTGACCCTGGAAGCGGGTGAAATTGATAACACAGCGGGTATGATCGAGTCACAAGGTGAAACCACGCTGACCAGCCAAAACCTCAACAATACCGACGGTAAAATTCTCTCGCAGAAAAAGGCAGGCCTGACAACACAAGCGATCAACAACCAACGTGGACTGATACAATCCGCCGCCAGCCTGGATCTGGATACCCAACAGCACGAACTGGTCAACACTGACAGCGGTGAAAACGGCGGGATAATAGCGAAAGATGCCTTGGAACTGACCACCGGTAAACTTATCAATGACCGCGGTTCTATCCGTGGCGACCAAACCCACATTAACACCCATCTGCAAGCGCTAAACAACTTAGCCGGCACCATAGCCAGCAATAAAAATCTGCAACTCGATAGCGGGGAGTTAGACAGTACCGGGGGCAGGATAGAATCTGCCGGTGATATGACGCTAGACACGCACGGAGCAAAACTGACCAATGCACAAAGCGGGAAAAATGGTGGCGTTATCAGTAAAAGCACACTCACCCTGACTACCGGCGAAATCGACAACCATGATGGCGTCATCATTGGTAAAGGAACAACAACGGTCACCGGTGGTGAACTGAACAACCGGGGCGGGACACTTGCCAGCGAAACGGGTGCGCTGACATTAACAGTAGGCAAAACTGACAACAGTGGCGGCTTACTGCAATCAGCTGACGACCTGACACTGAATACACAGGGCGGACTGCTGACGAATATCAACAGTGGTAAAAGCGGTGGCATAATCAGTACAGGCAATATGAATCTGACCGCTCAAGGCATCAATAATAAAGCAGGTTTTATCCATGCAGGTAAAAATCTGAGCCTGAATGAACAAAAGGGAACCATAACCAACAGCAACAGCCAGCCTGGACAGGGGATCTCAAGCCTGGGAACGCTGACGATGACCGCAGGCACCATCGATAATCAACAGGGAAGAATCATCGCCGATAAGCAGCTCACAGTGACATCAACCGGAACCGTTGATAATACAAGCGGTAAAATGGTCAGCCAGCATCAACAACTGACAATGAATACCGGCGAACTGAATAACACCGGTGGTCTGCTGCGATCCAAAACAACTCTTTCACTCAATACCCACGGTCAGAAACTGATTAACACTCAAAGCGGAGATAAACACGGCATACTCAGCGGCGGTGACCTGACCCTGGAAGCCGGTGAAATCGATAACACGGCTGGCGCGATAAATTCACAAGGCGAAACCACACTGACCAGCCAGAACCTCAACAACACCGACGGAAAAATCCTCTCACAGGGCAAGGCGGATCTAACAACACAAGCAGTCAACAACCAACGTGGACTGATCCAGTCCGCCGCCAGCCTGGATCTGGATACCCAACAGCACGAACTGGTCAACACTGACAGCGGTGAAAACGGCGGGATCGTAGCGCAAAATGCCTTGGAGCTGACGACCGGTAAACTGCTCAATGACCGCGGCTCTATCCGTGGCGATCAAACCCACATTAACACCCATCAGCAAGCGCTAAACAACTTGTCCGGCACCATAGCCAGCAAGAAAAACCTGCAACTCGACAGCGGGGAGTTAGACAATACCGGGGGCAGGATAGAATCTGCCGGTGATATGACGCTGGACACGCATGGAGAAAAACTGACCACGGCAAAAAGCGGCGATACGGGTGGTGTTATCAGTAAAGGCACACTCACCCTGACCACCGGCGAAATAGACAACCATGATGGCGTCATCATTGGTAAAGGAACAACAACGGTCACCGGTGGTGAACTGAACAACCGGGGCGGGACACTTGCCAGCGAAACGGGTGCGTTGACATTAACAGTGGGCAAAACTGACAACAGCGGCGGCTTACTGCAATCAGCTGACGACCTGACACTGAATACGCAGGGCGGACTGCTGACTAACATCAACAGCGGCAAGACTGGTGGCATAGTCAGTGCCAGCAATGCAAGCCTAACCGCCCAAGGGATCAATAATAAAGCGGGCTTTATCCATGCAGACAAGAACCTAATCTTAGATGGGCTACAAGGCAAAATAACCAACAGCAACAGCCAGCCTGAACAGGGGATTTCAAGCCTGGGAACGCTAACAATGACCGCAGGCACCATCGATAATCAACAGGGAAGAGTCATCGCCGATAAGCAACTCACAGTGACATCAACCGGAATCGTTGATAATACAAGCGGTAAAATGGTCAGCCAACATCAACAACTGACACTGAATACCGGCGAACTGAATAACGCTGGTGGTCTGCTGCGATCCAAAACAACTCTTTCACTCAACACCCACGGTCAGAAACTGATTAACACTCAAAGCGGAGATAAACACGGCATACTCAGCGGCGGTAACCTGACCCTGGAAGCCGGTGAAATCGATAACACAGCGGGTGTGATCGAGTCACAAGGCGGAACCACACTGACCAGCCAGAACCTCAACAATACCAAAGGTAAAATCCTCTCGCTGGAGAAAGCAGACCTAACAACAGCGGTGGTCAACAACCAACGCGGACTGATTCAATCCGCAACTGATCTGAAGCTGGATACCCAACAGCATAAACTGACCAATACCGACAGCGGTAAGTCAGGCGGGGTGATCGCGAAAAATACCCTGAAACTGACCACCGGTAACCTCATTAATGACCACGGATTTATTCGTGGCGACGAAACTCACATTGACACTCAAAAGCAGGCATTAAACAACCTGGATGGCATCATATTCAGTAAGAAAAACCTGCAACTCGATAGTGGAGAGCTCAACAGTACTGGAGGAACGATAGAATCTGATAGCGACATAACGCTGGACACGCATGGGGAAAAACTGACCACGGCACAAAGCGGGAAAAACGGTGGCGTTATCAGTAAAGGCACACTCACTCTGACCACCGGCGAAATTGACAACCGTGATGGTGCCATTATTGGTACAGGAACAACAACGGTCACTGGCGGTGAACTGAAAAATCAGGGCGGAACACTCGTCAGCGAAACCGGTGCACTGACACTAACCGTGAACGAAACTAACAACAGCAATGGCCTGCTGCAATCAGCCGGTGACTTGACACTGGATACGCAGGGTGGGCTGCTGACTAACATCAACAGCGGCAAAAATGGCGGCATCCTCAGTAAAGGCAACGTAAACCTGACTGCGCAGGGCATCAATAATGATGCTGGCCTGATCCATGCGGGTAAAAACCTGATCCTGTATGGGCTACAAGGTAAAATAACCAACCGCAACAGCCAGCCTAAACAAGGGATCTTAAGCCTGGGAACCCTGACGATGACTGCGGATGCCATTGATAACCATCAGGGAATCGTGTCAGTCAATCAACAACTCAAAGTGACATCATCAGGAATAGTTAAGAACACAGGCGGCAAAATAGTCAGTGAGCATCAGCAACTGACACTGAATACTGGTGAAATGGACAACACAGGTGGCTTGCTGCAATCCGGCACCACCCTTTCACTAGACACTCACGGCCAGAAGCTAACTAACGCGCAAAGCAGAGATAAGCTCGGCATACGCAGCGGCAGCAACTTGACACTTCAGACCGGTGAAATTGATAACACCGCGGGCGTGATAGGCTCACAAGACGAAATTAAGCTGACCAGCCAAGACCTCAACAATACCGACGGTAAAATCCTCTCGAAGGGCAAGGCCTCCCTAACAACAAAAGCAGTTAATAACCAGCGCGGACTGGTGCAATCCGCAGCCAGCTTAGAATTGGATACCCAACAGCAGGAACTGACCAATACTGACAGTGGTGAGATCAACGGTATCATGGCACGAGATGCCATGAAACTGACCACCGGTAAACTAACCAATGATCGCGGATTTATCCGTGGCGACGAAACTCACATTGACACCCAGAAACAATCACTCCACAACAAGGCCGGTACCATTGTCAGTAAGAAAAACCTGCAACTCGACAGCGGGGAACTCGACAGTACAGGCGGAAGGATAGACTCTGCCGGTAATATGACGCTGAACACTCATGGGGAAAAACTGACAACCGCCCAAAGTGGCGACAACGGTGGCGTTATCAGCAAAGGGACAATGACCCTAACCACAGGTGAAATCGACAACCATGATGGCGTAATTATTGGCACAGGAAAGACAACCATCACCGGTGGTGAACTAAAAAACCAACGCGGAACCCTAGCCAGCAAAACCGATGCACTGGAATTATCGGTGAACGAAACTGACAACAGCGGCGGCCTGTTACATTCCGCAGGTAAACTGACACTCAATACGAATGGTCACACCCTGACTAACAAGAACAGTCGTGATCAGGGCGGCATTCGCAGCCAAGATGACATGTTAATTACCAGCGGTGATTTACATAATCAGGCCGGTATTATTGCCAGCCATAAGATCGCCACCCTGAACACAGCAGCGGTAAATAACACCCAAGGTACCCTAACCGGCACCCAACAAATTGAACTGACTACCCAAGCATTCAATAACTTAAAAGGAACCGTCCGGACTGATGGCAAACTAAGCCTAAACACCCAAGGTCAACGTCTGGATAACAACGGCGACAAAGATAAATCAGGCAAATTCTCTGCCCAGGGAGATTTGAAACTGGATATCGGAGAATTAAATAACAACACCGGTTTTATTGCCGCTGACGGCAAAACCGACATCACCGGCACAACATTGACCAATGACAATGGCCGTATTGCCGGTAACGGTGGATTGGCGATTCACAGCCAAACACTCACCAACCGCGGTGGCACATTACAATCGGCGAAAACTATCAATATTGATACAAACAGGCAATTACTGGACAACCAGCACGGTCGTATTATTGGTGATGGCAACACCACAGTGACCAGCGGCAAGCTGGATAACCAACATGGACACATTCAGGGTGAGAAACTGGTCATCGACACAGGACGGGCTGATACCGATAATCAGGACGGTAAACTGTTGTCAACAGACACCATGGACTTGAATACCCTGTTGCTCGACAACCGCCACGGACAAGTACAAGCCGTGGGTGACGCGACGATTAACGCGCAGCAACAAACGAACAACACCGGCGGTTTTATCCACGGCAGCCAACAACTGGCATTAAACACGGCAAAACTCATTAACCGGGAAACTAATCGCTCTAACCAAGGTACCGAAGCCCAAAACCTAATAATTGAAGCTCAACAGGTGGATAACACCCAAGGCGCATTACGGGGAGCCGACAGCCTGCAAGCCATCGTCAGCCAGACACTGGATAACACACAAGGAATGATTTCTGGTGGAAAACGGCTCACCATTGAAGACGAAGATCAGGAACTGACGATTAACAACCAAAAAGGCACCCTAATTGCGAGTGAAAAAACCAGCATCAAAGTTGATACCCTAAGCGGTGACGGTCAGATACTATCGCAGGGCGACATGGAGATAAAGTTAAAACAGGACTTCCACAATACCGGCAACACTGCCGCTAACGGCAATCTGTCTCTGGAAACCGCAGGCAACATTATCAACGACAGCACAATTAAAGCCGGGCAGGCGTACCTGGTAGCAAAAAACCTCACCAACACCCAAGCTGCGGAAATCAGTGCCGGGAAAACCCGCATCCACATCCGCGACACACTGACTAACACGGGACTCATTGACGGCGAACTCACTCACCTGACGACCAAAATACTGGACAACATGGGCACCGGACGTATTTACGGTGACCGGATAGCCCTCCAGACAGGCACGCTCAATAACACCGCTCAGGGAGACAAAGCCGCAGTCATTGCTGCCCGAGACCGAATGGATATCGCCACCGGGACCCTCAACAACCTTAACCATGCCCAGATTTACAGTGTGAGAGACATGCTCATTGGTGGGCAACTGGATGAGAACCTGACGGCTACCAGTCAAGCTGGCCGGCTTATCAACCACGCGGCAACCATTGAGGCTGGAGGCAACTTGGGAATTGATGCTGCTCTTATCCGCAATACCAACAATCGCCTAGTAACACACGTTGTAGAAACGGAAAAATCCCAGCGTCATGAAGCCGTGTTGAGCGGCCACACCACCCGCTATGACTGGTCACAGGTGGATACCTCCTACCGAAACAAATATGGTATACGCGATGCCATTATGCCGGACGGTAGCAGAGATAATAAATTTTACGAATACCAATATACCCATACCGTCACAGAAACCCAGATAAAAGAGAGCGACCCCGGTAAAATTCTAGCCGGGGGCAACATCACCCTAAATAGTACAATGCTAACCAACAACGACAGTCAAATCGTAGCTGGCGCAATATTGGGGGGTAATATTGACGAACTACACAATAACTCAACCAAAGGCGAACGTATCACCGCAGATGAAGGCAACCAAATCCGCTGGTACCCCAAAAAGAAAAAACGTCAACTGAGAAGGAGCAAAAGATCCCAGGGAAAAAGCTGGAGCGATTATCGCCCGACACCGATAAAAGAAACCATTGACCTGAAAGCACTGGCCTGGCAGGCCAATACCCGCCCGGATACAGCCGGCATAACGATCAGTGACAGGCAAACGGGCAGTGTTCAGAATTCACCTGCCGGGATTAATCCGGCATCAAGGATGGCAGGCGCGGGTGATGTCTCGCTCACAAATGCGACTATCAATGCCATCACACTCAGCATCCCGACACAGACTAACGACCGGTCGTTGCAGGCTAACGATCGAGGAACTACCGTGGCTATCCCGACTGAGGCAATTAAATTACCGAACAGGGACATACCGGTTGACCGCCCGTTAGTTTCTCCTACAGGCCAACACACTGAGCAGGCATTGTCATCCGGCACATTGACATTGCCGAGCAGAGACGCGCTGACTGAACACCCGATGCTTTCACCGACCAGTCAACAGACTGAGCAGGTATTACCATCCGGCACAGTGGTACTGCCGAACAGAGACGCACTGGCTGAACACCCAACACTGTCACCTACCGGTCAAACTGAGCGGGTGCTGCCACCAAACACCATCACATTGCCGGATAGCGATCCGCTGGATGAACGCCCACTGATGTTACCAACCGGTCAACAATTTGAACTTGCACTTCCACCCACTACCGTCAAAGGGCAAACAGCCGAACCGCTTATCCGCATAATCGCCCCGGAGACCCGCCTACCGGATAACAGCCTGTATATCGTGCAACCGGGTAGTGACAGCCACTATCTGGTAGAGACCGACCCCAAATTCACCCAGTATAAAAAATGGCTGGGCACGGATTATATGCAACAACAGCTCACCAACGACCCGGCACTGACCCACAAACGCCTGGGAGACGGGTTCTACGAACAACGTCTGGTGCGTGATCAGATCACCCAGCTGACCGGACACCGTTATCTGGCCGGTCACAACAACGATGAAGCCCAGTTCAAAGCGTTAATGGAAGCCGGCGTTGCCTTCGGCAAACAGCAACAACTCACCCCTGGCATTGCCTTGAGCCCATCGCAGATGGCGCTGCTCACCTCGGACATTATCTGGCTAACCAACCGCACGGTGACCCTGCCGGACGGCACAACACAGACCGTGACCGTACCGCAGGTCTACGCCCGGGTGAATAAAGGCGATCTGACCGGTGACGGCGCCCTGCTCTCCGGTCACAACGTCACACTGAATAGCCGGGGTGATATCACCAACAGTGGCACCATCACTGGACGTGAAGTGACCCAACTGACGGCTAAGAACCTGACCAACAGCGGCTTTATTCAAGGCGGTAAGGTCAACTTAACCACCCAGCAGGACATCACCAACCTGGGTGGCAGCATTCAGGGACAAGATAGAGTTTCCGTGCTGGCAGGCCGGGATATCACCAGTGCCTCTGCCCTGCGCGGAGAGGGAGTTGATCGCTGGCTGGACCGCCCTGCGGGGATTTATGTCCAGAATGACCAAGGTACCTTATCACTGAAAGCCATCAACAACGTCCGTCTCACCGCCAGTGAAGTAAATAATGCCGGCAAAGACAGTCAGACAGAGATAACAGCAGGCCTTGACCTGACACTGGACACCCTGCGCACCCGCCGCACAGAAAACGGTGACTGGGGGAATGACAATTACCGTCATCTGACACAGGAGCGCGACACCGGCAGCCAAATAAATACAGCGGGCAACCTGGCACTGCGGGCCGGCAATAACCTGAAAGCTACCGCCGCCAACGTCAATGCCGGTCAACAACTGACAGCACAAGCTGGGAATAATCTGACTCTGGATGCTGGTACTGCTTCATCCGATTTGGTCGAGCATAGTAAACAGACCAGCAAAGGTTTACTCTCCAAATCCTCAGTCGAAACCCACGACGAAGTCCATGAGCGCCGGGCAGTGAGTACCACCCTCAGCGGAGACAGCGTCACCGTACAGGCTGGCAATGACCTGAACATCATCGGCAGTAACGTGGCTGGCACCCAAGATGTCAATCTGGCCGCCGGCAATCAGCTTACCGTCACCACTGCGGATGAAGCCCGTCACGAAACTCACCTGCGGAAGGAGAAAAAATCCGGCCTGATGGGCACCGGCGGCATCGGCTTCACCGTCGGCAAAGCCAGCCAAAAATCCACCACCAACATCGACAGCAACCTTAGCAAAGGCAGCACCGTCGGCAGCAGTCAGGGCAGCGTGACATTCAACGCCGGAGAACAACTCAACATTCACGGCAGTGATGTGGTGGCGGGCCGCGATATGCAACTTGCCGGTCAGAACGTCACTATCACCAGTGCCGAAAACAGCCACACCGCTATCTCCAAAACCGAGCAGAAACAAAGCGGCCTGACCGTGGCCCTGTCCGGGACAGCCGGCAGTGCGGTGAATACCGCCGTGCAGACCGTCAAGGCGGCCAGCAATGAAAGTGACAGCCGCCTCAAAGCCTTACAGGGTACCAAAGCCGCCCTCAGCGGGGTACAAGCGGTGCAGGCCGCCCGACTGGCCGATGCCAAAGGCGGTGACAACAAAACCAACAACAACCTGGTGGGTATCAACCTCTCCTACGGCAGCCAGTCCTCCCGGTCAGAGCAGAAACAGCATCAGACCACTCAACAGGGCAGCAGCCTGACCACCGGGGATAACCTCAATATCACCGCTACAGGCAAAGACACCTCAACTCCTGACGGCGATATCCGCATTCAGGGCAGCCGATTGCAGGCAGGCAAAGACCTGCAACTCAATGCCAACCGGGATATTCAGCTGACCTCCAGCCAGAACACCGAACAGACCACCGGCAGCAACAGCAGTCGCAGCGGCTCACTCGGTATAGGCTTCACCGCCGGACCGGGTGGCACCGGTCTGAATATCTCCGCCAGTGTCAACCATGGCAAAGGCCGTGAAAGCGGTGACGGCGTCAGCCATAACGAAACCACCGTGAGTGCCGGACACACCGTCACCCTCAACGCCGGTCGGGATGCCACCCTCAAAGGCGCACAGGTCAGTGGCGAACAGATTACCGCCGACGTAAAACGCAACCTGACGCTTACCAGCGAACAAGACAGCAACCGCTATGATATGAAGCAGCAGAACGTCAGCGCCGGCACCAGTGTCACGGTCGGCCCTCAGACTGATGGAACAGTGAGTTTCAGTATCGGACGCGACAAAATCCACAGCAACTTTGACAGCGTGCAAGAGCAAACCGGCCTGTTTGCCGGCAAAGGCGGCTACGAGGTCAACGTGGGTGAACATACCCAGCTTGATGGCGCCGTCATTGCCAGTACCGCAGACAAAGCCAAAAACACCCTCGAGACCGGTACCCTCGGCTTCGGGGATATTCAAAACAAAGCGGATTTCAAAACCGAACACCAGAGTGCCGGATTCAGCACCGGCGGACCGGTAGGGAGTTCATTGCTGAGTAATCTGGCCTCCAATACCCTGGGTGGGGCAAATAAAGAAGGCCATGCCCAAAGCACCACTCATGCGGCAGTCAGCGACGGCACGATTGCTATCCGAGATAAGGACAAACA
This sequence comes from Photorhabdus sp. RM322S, assembly GCF_042879395.1. Taxonomy (NCBI): domain Bacteria; kingdom Pseudomonadati; phylum Pseudomonadota; class Gammaproteobacteria; order Enterobacterales; family Morganellaceae; genus Photorhabdus; species Photorhabdus sp. RM322S. The sequence continues at coordinate 132 of NZ_JBHFKW010000008.1, read as the reverse complement.
GCAACAGGATATCACCACCCTGAGCCGCGACACGGATAATGCCGGCAATGCATTAAGCCCTATCTTTGATAAAGAGAAAGAACAGAAACGACTGAGACAGGCACAACTCATTCGGGAAATCAGCGCACAGGT